>CAMCWS010000039.1 GCA_945882755.1 Bordetella parapertussis
GCTTCAGCGGGGGCAATGATGTAGTACACCGGAATGGACAGTGAGGTGCGGGGCAGCGCAATCGGCACCAAGGTCGCGCCTTGGGCTTGCAGTGCTTTCAATGCATCATCAATCGGACCGCGTACATCGGCTGCCAAACCCTCACCAAAAAATTCATTCGGCACACCCACGCGCAGGCCTTTCAAAGGCTGGTTCAGGTCGCGTGAAAAATCTTCTTCCTTCAGATCCAGCGACGTGGAATCGCGGTCTAAGTCAGGGCCACACATGGCGCTCAAAAGCATCGCGCAGTCCTCGGCGCTGCGGGCCATGGGGCCGGCTTGGTCCAGGCTGGACGCAAACGCCACCATGCCGTAGCGCGAGGCGCGGCCATAGGTGGGCTTGATGCCGGTGATGCCGCAAAACGCAGCGGGTTGGCGAATTGACCCGCCCGTATCGGTGCCGGTGGCAGCAGGGGTCAAACACGCCGACACTGCTGCTGCGCTGCCGCCTGAAGAGCCGCCAGGGATGCGGCTCACGTCCCACGGGTTGGTCACAGCTTGTGGGTTGGCCGAGGGCACCGCCACGTTTTCATTGGCCGAGCCCATGGCGAATTCATCGCAACTGAGTTTGCCCAAGCTTACCATGCCTGCATCAGCCAAGCGCTGCACCACAGTGGCGTTGAAGGGAGAGCGGTAGCCCTCCAAGATGCGCGAACCGGCGGTGGTGGGGAAGTCGGTGGTGACAAAAATGTCTTTGTGCGCGATGGGCACACCCAGCAAGGGCGATGTATCGCCCGCTGCCATGCGCGCATCTGCAGCCTTGGCTTGCGCCAAAGTGACGTCAGAGTCCACGCTCAAAAACGCGTTGTGGGGGTTGCCGCCCAAACGCGCCAGCATCCGCGTGGCCAATTCCACTGCGCTGATGTCTTTCTTTTGCAAGAGCGCCGACAGTTGCGCTACGCCCAAAGTGTGTAGATCGGCCATGGCTTACTCGATCACTTTCGGCACCAAAAACAGACCGCGTTCCACAGCAGGTGCACTGCGTTGGTTGGCGTCGCGTTGATTGGCTTCGCTCACCACATCGTCGCGCAAGCGCAAAGCCATGCCATCGGTCGCGCTGGGGGCGTGGGTGGCCAAATCAGCCAAGGGCATGGCGTCGATGGGGTGGGCCATGGGCACCACGCCGGCGGTGTCGACCCGGCGCATTTCTTCGACGATGGCGAAGAAGTTGTTCAAGCCTTCCAGCATGCGCTGGCTGGCGGGGGCGTCAAACGACAAGCGCGAGAGTTGCGCCAAGCGCTGGATGTCGGCAGGTGTGAGGGACATGGTCGTTAAATTAAGCAAATACGATGGCCAAAAATGGCTTAAGCGTTGGGTTATTATCCTGTCTTTGCTGGTAAACCCAGAGAGGATTGTGATGTTTGGAGCATTTCGTCGGTATTTCTCCACCGACTTGGCTATTGACCTGGGCACAGCCAACACCCTAATTTACGTCAGAGACCGCGGCATTGTGCTAGATGAACCCTCTGTGGTTTCTATTCGCCACGAAGGCGGTCCCCAAGGCAAGAAAAGCATACAAGCCGTTGGCCACGAAGCCAAGGCCATGTTGGGCAAGGTCCCTGGCAACATCGAAGCCATTCGCCCCATGAAGGACGGCGTGATCGCCGACTTCACCGTCACAGAGCAAATGCTCAAGCAGTTTATCAAGATGGTGCATCCACGCTCGCTGTTAAAGCCCAGTCCGCGCATCATCATTTGTGTGCCCTGTGGCTCGACCCAAGTCGAGCGCCGCGCGATTCGCGAGTCAGCCCTTGGCGCCGGTGCTTCTGAGGTTTACCTGATTGAAGAGCCCATGGCCGCAGCCATTGGCGCTGGTTTGCCCGTGTCAGATGCATCCGGCTCGATGGTGGTTGATATTGGCGGCGGTACCACCGAGGTGGGCGTCATCTCTTTGGGCGGAATGGTCTACAAAGGCAGTGTGCGCGTCGGTGGCGACAAGTTCGACGAAGCCATCATCAACTACATACGCCGCAATTACGGCATGCTGATTGGCGAGCCCACCGCAGAGGCCATTAAAAAGCAAATCGGCTCCGCATTTCCTGGCAGCGAAGTGCGCGAGATGGAAGTCAAGGGCCGTAATCTGTCTGAAGGTGTGCCCCGTTCTTTCACCATCTCATCCAATGAGATTTTGGAAGCGCTGACGGACCCCTTGAACAACATCGTGTCTGCGGTGAAAAATGCTTTGGAGCAAACACCTCCCGAGCTGGGCGCTGACATTGCCGAGCGCGGCATGATGCTCACCGGTGGCGGCGCACTGTTGCGCGACCTCGACCGCTTAATGGCTGAAGAAACCGGCTTGCCTGTGCTGGTGGCTGAAGACCCCCTCACCTGCGTGGTGCGTGGTTGCGGCTTGGCCTTGGAGCGCATGGAGCGTCTCGGTTCGATTTTTACCAACGAATAAATGCCACTCGGGACGCTGGACCGAAACCCACCGCCTTTCTTTAAGCAAGGCACCTCCGCGCTGACCAAACTGATTGTTTTCAGTTTTTTGTCGATGGCCCTGATGCTGGCCGACCAGCGTTACAACCTTGTGCAACCTGCCCGCTGGGTCTTGTCCATCATCATGTACCCCGTGCAATGGGTGGCTTTGCGCCCGCAAGTGGCCTGGCAAGGCCTCGGGGATGTGTTCGAAGGCAAGCAAGACGTCTTGAATAACTTGCAGGCTGCCAACGCGCAGTTGTTAGCTCAAGCTGTACGCACCTCACAACTCGAACAACTTGAGCTTGAAAACCGTTACTTGCGTGAACTGTTGGAGCTGCGTCAACGCGTGGCCACACCCGCCTTGGCTGCCGAGGTGTTGTACCAAGCAGGCGACCCCTACACCCGCAAGATGGTGCTTGACAAAGGTGCGCTCAACGGCGTGGTTCAAGGCTCGCCGGTGATGGACGAAAAAGGCATTTTGGGACAAATCACCCGCGTCCACCCTTTGGTGAGCGAAATTACTTTGGTCACCGACAGAGAGCACTCTATCCCTGTGCTCAACATCCGAACCGGCGCGCGTGGCGTGGCTTTTGGTGAGTCCGGGGGTGCGCCTTTGTTGGAGTTGCGCTACATGGCTACCAACGCTGACATTGAGGTTGATGACGTGCTCACCACCAGTGGTGTGGATGGTGTCTACCCTCCAGGTATTCCGGTGGCCAAAGTGGTCAAGGTGGAGCGGCGCGCCGATTCGGTGTTTGCGCGCATATTGTGTGAGTCGCTGGCGCGTGTTCAAGGCGCGCGCCATGTGATGGTGCTTGCACCCGTCAAATTGCCGCTGGAGTCTCCCCCTTTAGAGGAGACTGCGCCTTTGGTGCAACACAAAGGAGGGCGTCGATGATCATGCCCCGTGGCCAGCAGTTGCTGCTGCCAGCCAACCCCACCTTCATGTTGCTGACCCTTTTGATCGCTTTGTTGCTGGACATGGTCCAAAGCATGGCCTTGTTTGGCAATGCGGCGTGGACCCCCGATTGGGTGGCTTTGCTATTGTTGTTTTGGGGTGTGCACCAACCGCTGAAAGTGGGGGTGGGTATTTCCTTTTTCCTAGGCCTGCTCACCGATGTGCATCAAACATCGCTGCTGGGCCAGCATGCGCTGGCGTATACAGTGCAAGGCTTTTTAGCCACCATGATTCATAGACGCATCTTGTGGTTTGATGTCCCTTCCCAAGCCTTGCAAGTATTCCCCGTTTTTTTGGCGACCCATTTGTTGGAACTGGCCGTGCGCATGGGTACAGGTGGCTTGTTTCCAGGGTGGTCGATGTTTATTTCCCCCTTGCTCCAAACCCTGCTGTGGCCCGTGGCGTCGGTGTTACTGCTCGCACCTCAGCGGCGCGCCCCTGACCCTGATAAAAACCGACCTTTATGAGTTTGCTGCGTGACGTCGAGTATGACCTGCGTCGTTTCAGAGCGCGGGTGTTTGTGGCAACCGCATTTGTGTTTATTGCCTTTAGTTTTTTGTTTTTTCGATTGGTGTATTTACAGCTTTGGCGCTACCAAGAGTTCAACGCACAAGCGGAAAGCAACCGCACAGCCATCGTGCCCATTGTGCCCAACCGTGGCGTCATCATGGACCGCAATGGCGTGGTCTTGGCCACCAACTATTCGGCTTACACACTAGAGATTACGCCGTCCAAAATCGAAGCCCCGCTGGACGAGGTGATTGAGAGCCTGTCGGAGTTGATTGATATCCAAGGGCGAGACAAGCGACGATTTAAACGGTTACGCGAGGAGTCTAAAAGCTTTGAGTCCGTGCCGATTCGTACCCGTTTAAGCGATGAAGAGGTGGCACGCTTTGCCGCCCAACGCTTTCGCTTTCCAGGCGTTGAAATTCGCGCTCGTTTGTTTCGCAATTACCCCTATAACGATTTGGCCAGCCATGTGATTGGCTATATCGGCCGCATCAACACCGCCGAGAAAGAGAAGCTCGAAGAGTCAGAACACGCTGGCAACTACCGTGGCACCGACTTCATTGGCAAGCTTGGCGTCGAACAAAGTTATGAGCGTCAATTGCACGGCCAAACCGGCGTGCATGAAATGGAAACTTCTGCTGGCGGCCGAGCGGTACGTCGCTTGCGCAGCAGCCCCGCCATTCCGGGCAACACCGTGGTCCTGTCCATCGACATCAAGTTGCAAAAACTGGTGGAAGATTTGTACGGCAACCGCCGTGGTGCGATGGTCGCCATCGACCCCAGAACCGGCGAAGTCCTCAGCTTTGTCAGCAAGCCCACGTTTGACCCGAATCAGTTCGTTGAGGGCATTGATGCAGAAAACTGGAAGTTGCTCAATGAATCACCCGACAAACCGCTGCTCAACCGTGCGTTACGCGGCACCTACCCGCCGGGTTCCACCTATAAACCCTTCATGTCGCTTGTCGCTTTGAGCACCGGCAAACGCTCGTCTTCGCAAGTCTTTTACGACCCAGGTTATTTCATGTTCGGCGACCACCGTTTCCGCGATGACAAGGAGAGTGGGCACGGCACAGTGGACATGCACAAATCCATTGTTCAGTCGTGTGACACCTACTACTATTTGCTCGCTCGGGACATGGGAGTGGACATGATCCACGATCAAATGAAAGAGCTGGGTTTTGGTCAAATGACCGGCATCGACATCTCGGGCGAGGCGCGTGGTATCTTGCCCTCTACCCAATGGAAGCGCACCAGCTACAAACGCCCTGAGCAGCAGCGCTGGTACTCTGGCGAAACCATATCTTTGGGTATTGGGCAGGGCTACAACAGCTTCACCATGTTGCAACTTGCGCAAGCGATGGCCACCCTAGCCAACAACGGGACGCGCCGCAAGCCGCATTTGGTGCGAGAGGTGGTCGATGTGGAAACAAGGGTGGCGAAAGCGGTGACATTGGATGACCCAACCCCTTTGTCTTTCCAAGCGGAGCATATTGACACCGTCAAAAAAGCCATGGTGGATGTGAACATAGAAGGCACCTCTGCCTCAAGCTTTGTGGGTGCAAGCTATACCAGTGGCGGGAAAACCGGTACATCGCAGGTCTTCACCATCAAACAAAATGAAAAGTACGATGCCTCCAAGATCGATGAGCGTTTGCGCGACCATGCTTTGTTCATCGCTTATGCGCCTGCTGAAGACCCCAAGATCGCATTGGCCATGGTGGTGGAAAACGCCGGCTTTGGTGCGCAAAACGCCGCACCGATTGCACGGCGCGTGTTTGATTACATATTGATGGGGCAGTACCCATCGTTGGAAGATATTGAAGCGGTGCGAAATGGGCAAGCCACGCGCCCGATAGGCAAGCCGCGTCCGATTGCCAGCGTACCTTGGCCGCCCAAGGCCGTTGTGCCAGAGGTCTTGCCACCCGATGACGATGCGCTGCTGCGCTAAAGAAAGGCGTCGCGCGCAGTTTTCAGCAGCAAAGCGCTGACCACCAGGATAAACAGCCAGCGCACATAGGCTGCGCCTTGGCGCAGCGCCACGCGGGTGCCCAACCAACTGCCTGCGATATTGGCCAAGGCCATGGGCAGAAAAATCGCCCACAGCACATGGCCTTGCCAGCCTAACCACAGCAAAGCCGCCATATTGCTGGCCAAGTTGAGTACCTTGCTGTGCGCCGAGGCTTGCAAGAAATCAAACCCCAAAATTCTGACCAATAAAAAAACCAGCAAGCTGCCAGTGCCTGGTCCAAAAAAACCATCGTAAAAACCCATCACGGCGCCGCACCCACCCATGGCCCACATTTGTGCGCGGTCGCTGTAGCGTGGCTGGTGCGCTTGCCCCATTTGTCTGTTTTTCAAGGTGTAAATCAGCACCGCCAGCAACAGCAGCGGCAGCGCTTGGCGCATCAATTGCGGCGAGAGCAGGGTCAAGGTGTAGGCGCCGGCACAGGCGCCTAACAAGGCACACAAAGCACCAACGCGCAATGCGCGCCATTGCAGCGGCATTTGTTGTTGGAAGCGCCAAGCAGCAAACAAGGTGCCCCACACAGACGCAGATTTGTTGGTCCCAAACAAGGTTGCTGGCGCGACATGGGGGTAGGTGGCAAATAACGCTGGCACCAGCACCAAGCCGCCACCGCCTACCGATGCATCGATAAAACCCGCCAACGCAGATGCAAGGGTGATGAAGACGGTGTCCATGGTTGTGCGGATTCTCAGTCAGGCCAGTCGATAAACGAAAAAAAAGCACCGTTGTGCGGTGCTTTTTCTCTGTGACGCATACCACCTGATAGCAGCAACGTTTCTTTTGTCTCCTCAGACCCTCGGCAATCAAAAATGAATCTTGATTGCGAGTCGATGCACTTTAGTTTATGGAAGGCTGAGGTTTGCTAGGGACTTTCCCCAGTCAAGCCTTGCTTTGTTTGGCCTCAAAGACCAGCCATTCAGCGGCTTTCTCGGCCAGCATCAACACAGGGCTGTTGGTGTTGCCACTGGTGATGTGGGGCATGACACTGGCGTCCACCACCCGCAGGCCTTGCACCACGCCGCCGCGCCCATCGCGTACCCGCAACTCGGGGTCGACCACGGCCAAGGGGTCGTCCAAGCGGCCCATGCGCGCTGTACCTACGGGGTGGAAGATGGTGGTGCCGATGTCACCGGCCAGCCGCGCCAAGTCGGCGTCACTTTGGAACTGGGTGCCGGGTTTGTATTCCTCAGGTTGGTATTTGGCAAGGGCCGGTTGGGCTGCGATGCGGCGGGTGATGCGCAGCGAATCGGCGGCCACTTGGCGGTCGGCATCGGTGCTGAGGTAATTGGGCGCAATGCGCGGTGCTTGGGCGAAATTAGCGCTTTGGATCTGCACCGTGCCTCGGCTGGTCGGGTTGAGGTTGCACACGCTGGCCGTGAAGGCGGGGAAAGGGTGCAGCGGTTCGCCAAATGCGTCTAGGCTTAAGGGTTGCACGTGGTACTCGACATTGGGCCAAGGCTGCGACGGGTCGCTGCGGGTGAATGCGCCCAGCTGCGAAGGCGCCATGCTCATGGGGCCGCTGCGTTTGAACAGGTATTCCATGCCAATGGCTGCTTTGCCCCACCAGCTGTTGGCCAAGGTGTTGAGTGTCTTCACGCCTTTGACTTTGAACACCGCGCGGATTTGCAAATGGTCTTGCAGGTTTTCGCCGACACCGGGCAAGTCCATCACCGGCGTGATGCCGTGCTGTTGCAACAAAGCGCCTGGGCCGATGCCTGACAGCTGCAAAATTTGCGGCGAACCAATCGCGCCTGCTGTCAGCACTACCGATTGCTTGGCAAGCGCCGTCACCATTTCTTGGCCGTTCCACACCTCGACACCCGTGCAGCGCTGCTGGCCATTGGGCAAGGTCTCCAACATCAATTTGGAGACGTGCGCCGAGGTCCACATTTCGAAGTTGGGACGGCCATAGCAAGTGGGGCGCAAAAACGCTTTGGCGGTGTTCCAGCGCCAGCCGTCTTTTTGGTTCACCTCGAAGTAGCCCACGCCTTCGTTGGAGCCGCGGTTGAAGTCGTCGGTGACAGGAATCCCGGCTTGCACCGCCGCTTGGGCAAAGGCATCGAGCACGTCCCAGCGCAAACGCTGTTTGTCCACCCGCCATTCGCCACCCGCGCCATGTAACGCGTCGCCACCTTTGTAATGGTCTTCGTGGCGCTTGAAATAAGGCAGGGCGTTGTCCCAGCGCCAGCGAGCGTCACCGGTCACCTCGGCCCACAGGTCGTAGTCACGCGCTTGGCCGCGCATGTAAATCATGCCGTTGATGCTCGAACACCCACCCAAGACCTTGCCACGCGGGTAGCGCAGGCTGCGACCGTTCAGTCCTGCAGCGGGTTCGGTTTGGTAGAGCCAATCGGTGCGCGGGTTGCCAATGCAATACAAATAGCCCACGGGGATGTGCACCCAGTGGTAGTCGTCTTTGCGCCCCGCTTCGATCAACAACACCCGCTTACTGCGATCGGCACTCAGGCGGTTGGCCAGCAAGCAGCCGGCGGTGCCTGCGCCGACGATGATGTAGTCGAAGGTGGCGTCGCTCATGTCATGACGATCTTGTGGTCATTGCGTACTTTGCGTCATTGCGAACGGAGTGAAGCAATCTATCGCTCATTTAGATGTAGGCATCACAAACTCAGCACCCTTGCCAATGCTCTCAGGCCAGCGCTGCATGATGGACTTTTGCTTGGTGTAAAAACGCACGCCTTCTTCGCCATAGGCGTGCATATCGCCAAACAGGCTGCGCTTCCAGCCGCCAAAGCCGTGCCACGCCATGGGCACCGGGATGGGCACGTTGATGCCCACCATGCCGACCTGAATGCGACGGCTAAATTCTCGCGCCACATTGCCGTCGCGGGTGAAGCAAGACACGCCGTTGCCAAACTCGTGGTCGTTGATGATCTTCACCGCGGTGGCAAAGTCGGGCACGCGCACACAGGCCAGCACGGGGCCGAAAATTTCTTCCTTGTAAATGCGCATGTCGGTGGTCACATGGTCAAACAGCGTGCCGCCCATCCAAAAACCGTTGTCGCAACCAGCGCCGGCTGATGAGCCCTTCAAGCCACGGCCATCGACCAACAACTTGGCGCCTTCTTTCTCGCCTTGGGCGATGTAGCCGGTGATGCGGTCGTGCGCCGCTTGGGTGACGATGGGGCCCATCTCGGCTGCGAGGTTTTCGCCGTTGAGCACTTTCAGGGTCTTGGTGCGCTCGATGAGTTTGGGGATGAC
Source organism: Bordetella parapertussis (assembly GCA_945882755.1). Taxonomy (GTDB): domain Bacteria; phylum Pseudomonadota; class Gammaproteobacteria; order Burkholderiales; family Burkholderiaceae_C; genus Limnohabitans. The sequence goes on from CAMCWS010000039.1 coordinate 9,173, forward strand.
CTTATCCGCCACATCGCCCACCAACACCGCAACGGAAATCGCCATGCAGCGCTCGCCGGCCGAGCCGTAGGCGCTGCCAATCAGGGCGTCGACCACCTGGTCGAGGTCAGCGTCGGGCATGACCACCATGTGGTTTTTCGCGCCGCCCAAAGCCTGCACCCGCTTGCCGTGGTGCGCTCCTGTTTCGTAGATGTAGTTGGCAATCGGGGTCGAGCCGACAAAGCTCACCGCTTTCACATCGGGGTGTACCAAGAGCGCATCCACAGCTTCTTTGTCGCCTTGCAACACATTGAACACGCCGTCGGGCAAACCGGCTTGTTTGAGTAAATCGGCCATCATCAGCGCTGGTGTGGGGTCGATGGGGCTGGGCTTCAAGACAAAGGTGTTGCCTGCCGCAATGGCCACTGGGAACATCCACATGGGCACCATGACGGGGAAGTTGAACGGGGTGATGCCAGCCACCACACCCAAAGGTTGGCGCAGGGTCCAGTTGTCGATGCCGGTGGATACTTGCTCGGTGAAATCGCCCTTGAGCAGCTGCGGTATGCCTGTGGCGAACTCGACGATGTCGATGCCACGCGCCACTTCGCCTTGTGCGTCGGTGAACACCTTGCCGTGCTCAGCCGTGATGGCGTGGGCCAGGGCGTCCTTATGGATGTGCAAAAGCTCTAAAAATTTGAACATCACACGGGCGCGGCGCAGGGGCGGCGCATCGGCCCACGCGGGAAACGCGGCTTGCGCTGCAGCCACAGCTTGCGCCACATCGGCGTTGTTGGCCAAAGCCACTTGTGCGGTCACCGCGCCTGTCGCGGGGTTGGTCACGGGCTGGCTGCGCCCGGAGGTGCCTGCGTGGCGTGCGCCGTGAATGAAGTGGCCTATCTGCTGTGTGCTCATGCGTGTCTCTTTGTCTGAAGAAGATTCATTATCCTGAATTCATTCGGCGTCATTGCGTGGTCTTGTCATTGCGTGGCCTTGTCATTGCGAGCGTAGCGAAGCAATCTTGTGTCATTGCGAGGAGCTCCGCCAAGACTGGAGATTGCTTCAGCCTAAAGGCCTCGCAATGACGGCTTTGAAGTCCATGGCCATCAGGCGCTTTCAGGGGTCGCAGGATGGCGGCGTCTGAACATGCCCCAGCCTTCCATGTGCAACACCTTGTCGCCGTGCTGGTTGAACATTTCCCACAAGTTGCGGGTCATGCCCACATCGGGTCGGCGGCCCATGGGTTTGGTCTCCAACACCGAAGATTGCAAACGCAAGGTGTCGCCCGGATAAACAGGCTTGGTCCAGCGGATGTTCTCTAGGCCTGGTGAACCTAAGCTGGACGTTTGGCTTAAGAAGTTCGTCACCATCAAGCGCATGGCCATGGCGCAGGTGTGCCAACCGCTGGCGCACAAACCACCAAACACCGATGCTTCGCCTGCTGCATCGTCCAAATGAAATGGCTGCGGGTCAAACTGGCTGGCAAAGGCAATGATTTCTTCACGGCTGGGAGAAATGGTGCCCAGATCTCGCACTTGGCCCACCGCCATGTCTTCCCAAAAGTAGGTGATATTAGCCATCAGCGGCCGCCGCCCACGTCGATGTTGGTGCCGGTGACATAGCCTGCTGCGTCGCTCAGCAACCACACAATAGCCTCGGCGACTTCCATGGCGGTGCCAGGGCGCTGCATGGGTACGAGGTGGGCCAGTTGATTGGCTCTGTCAGGAAGACCGCCGCTGGCGTGGATGTCGGTCAAGATCAGGCCTGGGCGCACCGCGTTCACGCGTATGCCTTCTGTGGCGACCTCTTTGGCCAGTCCAACGGTGAAGGTGTCAATCGCTCCCTTGCTGGCAGCGTAATCCACATACTGCCCAGGCGCACCCAGTTTGGCGGCCGCGCTGCTCAGGTTGACGATGCTGCCACCCGCGCCGCCATGCGCGGTGCTCATGCGCAATACGGCTTGCTTGGCGCAAGCGAACGAACCCAAAACATTGATGCGCATCATGCGCTCCAAGCGCTCCCACGAGGTGGTGTCAACCCGCGCAGGCACATCCAGCACCCCCGCGTTGTTGACCAAACCGCCCAACGCCCCCATCTCTTTGTCCACGCTTTGAAACAATCGCTCAATGTCCGCCTCAATGCCCACATCGGCTTGGAAAGCGTGCGCTTGCCCGCCCGAGGCGCGGATTTCTTGCACCACGCGGTCGGCGGCTTGGGCATCACGGGTGTAATTGACCGCCACAGCCCAACCTTGTTGGGCCGCCAACAAGGCGGTGGCGGCACCTATGCCGCGACTGGCACCAGTGATGAGTAGAACGCGTGGCATAAAGGGATCTCCGAGGTGATGAAGGGTGCGCTGTCCAAAATAGTAGGATGGCAACCCCGTTTGGCGTTTTGCCAAGCGTAAAAAGATAACACGATTGGAGACACCTCTTGAGCCTCGTCATCGACTACTACCTGGCCCCGCAAAGCCCGTGGACTTATTTTGGCCATGCCCGCTTGGTGCAAATGGCCAAGCAAGCGGGTGCGACTGTGCGCATCATGCCCGTCGATTTGGGAGGCCAAATTTTCCCTGCGACTGGCGGCCTACCTGTCGGCCAACGCCCACCGCAACGCCAAGCCTACCGCTTGGTGGAGTTGCAGCGCTTTAGCCATTTCTTGCAAATGCCTTTCAATTTAAAGCCCAAGTTTTTCCCGGTAATGGGTGACGACGCGGCCCGCATGATCATCGCGGTCGACCAGCACGATGGGGTGGATGCCGCCATGAAAGTGTGTGGCGCGGTGTTGGCAGCGGTGTGGGTGCAAGAGCGCGATATTGCGGATGCCAGCGTGTTGCAAGCCATCTTGCAAGAGCAGGGCATTGCCGCTGACCGCTGGCAAGCTGCACGGGCGCCTGCCGCCCAAGATGCCTATATGGCCTACACCCGCCAAGCCATGGACGCTGGGGTGTTTGGTGCGCCCAGCTATGTGGTGGGCGGCGAAATTTTTTGGGGCCAAGACCGGCTAGATTTTTTACAACGTCGCTTGCAAGCGGCTTGAGAAAAGGGAAGCACACATGGGACATTTCGTTCAATTGCGAGCCGCCGATGGCTTTGAGTCACAGGCCTATCTGGCGCAACCCAAAATACAGCCGCGTGGCGCTATCGTGGTACTGCAAGAAATTTTTGGCGTCAACTCGCACATCCGCGCCATCTGCGATGGGTTTGCATTCGTCGGCTTTTTAGCCATTGCCCCCGCCACGTTTTCGCGTGTCAAAAAAGACGTGGATCTGCGCTACGCCCCTGCCGATGTAGAGATGGGCCGCGCCTTGAAAAACCTGGCCGAGGGCTTGCCCCCACCCGGGGTCATGGCCGATGTGCAAGCCGCCATCCGCCATGCTTCCATGGCCACCAAAGGTAAGGTGGGTGTGGTGGGGTATTGCTGGGGTGGTTTGTTGAGTTGGCGAGCTGCCACCCAGTTTGCCAACATTAAGGCGGCAGTGACCTACTATGGTGGCGGCATGACCTTGGAGCCAGAGATTCACAAAAAGCCCCTGTGCCCTACGCTCTCGCATTTCGGTGCCAAGGACGGATTGATTCCTTTAAGTACGGTGCAGGCCTTCAAACAGGCCCAGCCGGATGTTGAGGTGCATGAGTACGATGCAGACCACGGTTTCAATTGCGACCAGCGCGGCTCTTACAACCTCGCCGCGGCTGACTTAGCCCTAGAGCGCACCCTGGGCTTTTTCATCAAGCACCTCGAGGGCTAAAGCGGCTTTTAAGCGTCGCGCAATTTTTCAGCTGCAGCGATGGCGAAATAGGTCAGCACACCATCGGCACCGGCGCGTTTGAACGCCAACAGGCTCTCCATCATCACCGCGTCGTGGTCTAGCCAGCCGTTTTGCGCGGCGGCTTTGAGCATGGCGTATTCGCCCGAAACTTGGTAGGCGAAGGTTGGCAGGTGGAACTCGTCTTTGACTCGGCGCACGATGTCCAGGTACGGCATGCCGGGTTTGACCATCACCATGTCCGCGCCTTCGGCGATGTCCATGGCCACCTCGCGCAGCGCTTCGTCGCTGTTGCCCGCGTCCATTTGGTAGACCTTTTTGTTGCTCTTGCCCAAATTGCCCGCCGAGCCCACCGCGTCACGAAACGGCCCGTAAAACGCGCTGGCGTACTTGGCGCTGTAGGCCATGATGCGGGTGTGGATGTGCCCGTTTGTCTCTAAGGCTTCACGGATGGCGGCAATGCGACCGTCCATCATGTCGCTGGGCGCCACGATGTCCACGCCCGCCTCGGCTTGGGTGAGCGCTTGTTGCACCAGTACTTTCACGGTTTCATCGTTCAAGATGTAGCCCGTCTCGTCCAGCCAGCCGTCTTGGCCGTGGCTGGTGAAGGGGTCCAGCGCCACATCGGTCATCACGCCCAAGTCGGGAAATTCTTTTTTCAGCGCCTGCACCACGCGCGGCACCAAGCCTTTGCGGTTGGTGGCTTCCATGCCATCAGGCGTTTTCAAGCTGGGCTCAATGACAGGAAACAAAGCCATGACGGGGATGCCCAGCTTCACGCAATGTTCTGCCACGGGCAGCAACAGGTCCAGACTCAAGCGCTCAACGCCAGGCATGGAGGCGATGGCTTGGCGTTTTTTCTCGCCATCAAGCACAAACACGGGGTAAATCAGGTCGTCGACCGTGACATGGTGTTCGCGCACCAAGCGGCGGGTGAAGTCATCGCGGCGCAGACGGCGCAAGCGGGTGGAGGGGAATTGGGTGGGTGTTGTCATGACGAAATTGTGCCCCAAGCCACGCCCTCGCTCTTGGGGTGAAACCCGAGGCCAACGCTCCAATGGATTACCACTAAACTTGGGCCATGCTCTGGGTTAAAGCTTTTCATATCGTCTTCGTCGCCAGTTGGTTTGCGGGTTTGTTTTATTTGCCGCGTATCTTTGTCAATTTGGCCATGGTCCCGCCCGATTCGGTTGCAGAGCGGGAACGCCTGTTGTTGATGGCGCGAAAACTCATGCGCTTCATGACCATCCTGATGGTGCCTGCCTTGGGGCTGGGTTTGTGGCTGTGGTTGGGCTATGGCATCGGCGGCAAGCCGCCAGCCGATTGGATGAGCCTCAAATTGGCCGTTGTCGTTCTGACTTTGGGCTATCACCATTTGTGTATGCGCCACCTCAAGCACTTTGAGTCTGGCCAGGCTTCGCACTCCCATGTTTGGTACCGCTGGTTCAACGAAGCTCCGGTGCTACTGATGGTGGCCGCTGTGCTGCTGGTGGTGCTCAAACCCTTCTAAGCGCATATGAAAGCCTTGCAACGCCGCACCACGGCTTGGCCCTTGGCTTGGTTGTGTGTGATGGTCATCGTGTATGCCAGCTTGTACCCCTTTGAAGACTGGCGTAACCAAGACATTGCACCTTGGTCATTTGTCAGCGCCCCTTGGCCCCAATACCAAACTCTTTTCGATATGGGCAGCAACCTTTTGGGCTATGTGCCTTTGGGTTTTTGGTTGAGTTTGGCCATGTTGCGCAGCGCCAAACCGCACTGGGCGGCTGTGCTGCTGGGTTTTTTGGGTGCATTGGGCTTGTCTTTCCTCATGGAATGTTCGCAAAGCTATTTGCCCCAGCGTGTGCCGTCTCACGTAGATTGGCTGTTCAATACCTTGGGTGGTTTGATCGGGGCGGTGTTGGCTGCGCTATTGGAGCGACGCGGCTGGCTTTACCGTTGGGTTCAATTTCGCAAGCGATGGCTTGTTCCTCACGCCAGTGGCAGCTTGGTCTTGATGGTTTTATGGCCCTTGGCTTTGTTGTTTCCAACACCTGTGTTTCTGGGTTTGGGCAATGTGGCCGAAAAAGCGCTGGCCTTGCTGGAAGATGTGTGGCCACAGGCGACGTTGCCGACACAGCTTTCGCAAACCCTTTTCTCGCTTGCCCCTTTGCCATCTTGGTTAGAGATGCTGAGCATCGCCGGCAGTTTGAGTGTGGCGGCTTTGCTGGGCATGGCGGTGGTTCGCGAGGCTTGGCAGCGCTTGTCGTGGGTGAGTTTGGTGGTGGTGCTGGCACTTTTAAGCAACACTTTGTCGGCCTCTGTTACCTATGGACCTCAGCACACTTTGTTTTGGCTAACCCCCTTGACTGCTGCAGGCTTGGGCTTGGGTTGGCTCAGCGCATTGTTGATGGTGAGACTGCCCGCCGTGGTGTTGATGCGCAGCATGTTGCTAATACAAACAGCGGTTCTTTGTGTGGTGAACCTGGTGCCGTCCAGCACCTATTTCGCCCAAACGGTTCAAACCTGGGAGCAAGGAAAATTCATCCGTTTCCATGGTCTGACCGAGTGGCTGAGTTGGGGTTGGCCTTTTGCCCTGATGGTGTGGGGGGTGATGCACCTGCTCAGCAACTCAACCCGTGCCGAGGCCACCTAGAATCAGTTGCATGACTGAAGACAGCTATTTCAAACACCACGTGTTCTTTTGCCTCAACCAGCGCGATGCACCAGACGCTTGTTGCGGCAACCACCAAGCACAGGACGCTTGGAAGCATTGCAAAACCCAGGTCAAGGCTTTGGGTCTCAACGGAGCAGGCGGTGTGCGCATCAACCAAGCCGGATGTCTAGACCGTTGTACCGGTGGCCCTGTGTTGGTGGTTTACCCAGAAGCCGTTTGGTACACCTATGTGGACAAGCAAGACATTGATGAAATCATCAGTTCGCACCTTCAGCAAGGCAAAGTGGTCGAGCGCCTAAAGCTTGAATCAGACGTCGGTCGCTAACCATGGCCGCTGCTGCGCAAACGCTGTGGCTTGAGCTGCCAGGCGGGCGTCACCAAGCCGTATTAGAAAAAGCCGCCACCCCCGCCAAAGGCTTGGCCTATGTCGCCCACCCCCATCCTTTGTTTGGCGGCACCATGGACAACAAGGTGGTGCAAACCTTGTCACGCGCCTATTTGCAGTCGGGCTGGGATTGTTTGCGCTTTAACTTTCGCGGTGTAGGTCAAAGCGAGGGTGTGTACGACGAGGGCCTTGGCGAAACCGACGATGTCCTTGCAGCTTTGCGCCAACTCGCCCCCGAAGGCCCCCTGGCTTTGGCGGGTTTTTCATTCGGCGCGTATGTGGTTTGTCAGGCGATTTCGCAACTTTGGCCCAGTCAGCGCTTAGAAAAAATTGTTTTGGTAGGCACCGCCGTTACCCATTTCCAACCAACTCCTTTGCCGCCAGCGTTGCATGACCAAACTTTGGTAGTACATGGCGAGAGCGACGACACCGTTGCTTTGCCTGCTGTATTGCAGTGGGCCACCCCCCAAAGCTTGCCTGTGATGGTGGTGCCAGCGTGTGGTCATTTCTTTCATGGACAATTGCCGTTGTTGAAGTCATTGGTCTTGCGGCATTTGCGCGCATGACAAGCGTTTTTCCTTCTAGGTAAAGTTATGAATTTGTTGCGTGTGTCTGTGTTGTTTTTGGCGGTCTTCTGTGCCAATGTGATTGCCCAAACGCCAGAGCCGCCTGAAATCGCCGCCAAAGCGTATTTGTTGATCGATATCACCGCTAACCAAGTATTGGCGCAACGCCAAGCCGACGCCCCTGTTGAACCCGCTTCTTTGACCAAGTTGATGACCGCTTATTTGGTGTTTGATGCTTTGCGGGCTAAAAAAATCAGCCTGCAACAAACCCTTTCCGTGAGCGAGGCCGCCTGGAAAATGTCCGGCTCGCGCATGTTTATCGACCCCAAAATGCAAGTGCCGGTGGAAGACCTGATCAAAGGCATGATTGTGCAGTCGGGCAACGATGCCACCATGGCTTTGGCTGAGGGTGTGGGCGGCACCAAAGCCCATTTTGTGGCCATGATGAACGCGCAGGCCAAGGCTTTGGGCATGAACGGCACCGCCTACAAAAATCCCGAGGGCTTGACCGAAGTGGGGCACATCACCACCGCACGCGATTTGTCCATATTGGCCACCCGATTGATGCATGATTTCCCCAGCTTTGTGGGCTATTACGCCATTCAAAAATACCGCTACCCCGGCACCCCGGCCGCCAACGACACCAACCGCAACTTGCTGTTGTTTCGCGATCCGACGGTTGACGGCTTGAAAACCGGCCACACCGATGCTGCCGGTTATTGCTTGGTGGCCACCGCCAAGCGCGATTTTCCCAATTTGCCAGCACGGCGCTTGTTGGCCATTGTGCTGGGCGCCAGCAGCGAAAACGCTCGCGCCGAAGAAGCGCAAAAGCTGCTCAATTGGGGTTACACCGCCTATGACGGTATCAAATTGTTTGAGGCTAACCAAGCGGTGGTCACGCCAGTGGTGTGGAAGGGCTTGGCCGACAGCGTACCTTTGGGTCGCCCCCAAGCCATTGTGGTGGCCGTGCCACAAGGCCAAGCCTCTCGCATCAAAACACAGGTGGTCCGCCCAGACCCCTTGTATGCACCCCTGCAACTGAACCAAACCGTCGCCACCCTGAAGGTTTTCTTAGACCAAGCCCCGTTGAGCGAAATGCCTTTGTTGGCGCTCAAGCCAGTGCCAGAGGCTGGATGGTTTGGCAGAACCTATGACTCTCTTAAGTTGTGGGTAAGGTAGGCGCTCGCTAACTTAATGGCTTGCCAGCGAAGCCAAGACACTGGTATACTGTCAGGCTTTTCGGAATTAATCCGAACCACCTGTTTCAAACGTTGAAGGACGTTTTCAATGCCAACCATCAATCAATTGGTGCGCCACGGACGTGAAGTCGAGAAGACTAAGTCCAAAAGCCCCGCGATGCAAAACTCGCCCCAACGTCGTGGCGTTTGCACACGTGTTTACACCACCACACCTAAAAAACCAAACTCTGCGCTACGTAAAGTCGCCAAGGTTCGCTTGACCA
>CAMCWS010000040.1 GCA_945882755.1 Bordetella parapertussis
GATGGTATTTTTGCAAGTGCCACCACAAGTGGCGGCTGGATACAGGTGGATTTGGGTGCATCGACTTTTATAGATGCCATCAATATATTTGGCCGTACTGACAGTGGCTCTTCCCAAAACGGCCAATACACAGTGTATGTCAGCGACACCGACATGGCTGGCAAAACCGATGCCCAACTGAAGGCCATGGCCAATGTGGGTTACTACAGGGTAGACACTCAACCCACTAGCCTGCCCCTCTTGAATCCCTTGTCAGTGACCAATGGCACCAGCATGGATTTCTTCTTCAGGGACAGAGTGGCCTCAAGCCCCACTGGCGGCGTTGTGGACAATTTGCGCAACATCGAAAACATAGAAGGCACAGAGGCAAGCGACCGCTTGACCGGCAGCGACCAAAACAACAAGCTGTATGGCTTGGCTGGCAATGACTGGATCGAGGGCTTGGATGGCAGTGACTACATTGAAACGGGCACAGGTTTTGACAAAGTGGTTGCTGGTAACGGGGACGATATGATTGTGGTGTCGCATTCGCGTTCTAAAGCTGATTGGAATTTGACCGCCACCTTGAGTTCGACTTGGTCTACCCTGACGGGTTTTGGCGGTGTCTCGGACATGGACTTTCTGTCAAGTCAATTCACCTTGAACCGAAGCAGCAGCAATTTCAAAGGTGAGTTGTTACAAGAACTCAAGGCCGATACAGGTATAAGAACCGCGTGGATTGGTTACTTTCAGGCCAATACAGGGAGCAAGACCGAGGGTACCACCTATGCCGTGAAATTGTCTTTCAGAGACAAGTCAGGTGGTGGTGTGGAAGTGTCGGCGTTGGGTGCCAAGTCGATTGGCATCATGGCGCAAAACGGCCAACTCGATTGGGAAACTGATGTCAGAACCACGGCAGTCAACAACTTGAGCGTGACCGGTCTTGGCATTTCAGCCTTGGGTTTTGTGGATGACCACAAGATCATCAACGGTGGTGAGGGCACGGATATGGTGTCTTATGCCAAAACCATTCTGCCGCCAAATGTGGGGATTTGGGCTGATTTGTCAACGGCTCAACAGACGGTGAAAACCTGGGCACAAGGTGGCACCTTTGCGAGTGGGTCGGTGGTCGACAATTTGTCCAGCATCGAGGGAATTGAAGGCACCGACGGTAATGATTATTTGAAAGGCAATGACAAAATCAACCGCTTCAGCGGGGGGGCGGGCAATGACTCTATCGATGCAGGCGCTGGTGCTGACATCATTGCCACCGGAACGGGTGCCGACACGGTGCTGGCGGGCGAGGGAGATGACATCATTTACGCGGAGCATCTACGTCAATTGACCACTTGGACGGTCAGTACCGCACTGTCTTCTTCCACTTCAACGCTGGTTGCACCGATTGGAAACGTGAACGATTTGTTCCTGAGCTTAGGCACTTATGGTTTTACCGCGGACTCTAAATCTTTCAGCAACGGCCGAATTCTCCTCAAAGACACTTCCCAGTCTGGCAAAGCCGTGGTTTGGGTGGGAAGCTACGATGCCAGTGCTCAAAAAACCTATGCGGTTCAAATCGAGTTCAGCGACAAAGTCGGTGGGGGGGTGAACGCCAAAATCCTTAGCTCCAAATATGTTGCAGGTACTGAAGCAACTGGCACCAGCCTAGACTGGAACACCGGCGGCACTGCGCCAAGCACTGCTTACACGGTGTCGAGGATGAGTCTCTCAGGTATGGGTTATTTCAATGACGCGAAGAACATCGCAGGTGGCGCTGGCATCAACACGCTGGACTACAGTTATTCCAAGACCCCTCGTCCTGCTGATGTTGGAATTTTTGCCGATTTGTCCAATCAAAAGGTTGACACCTGGTACCAAAACAAAACAGTCATGCCGGGCAATATTGTGGATACCCTCTCCGGCATCAGCAACATTGGTGGAACCGAAGCGGCCGATAAATTGATGGGCAACAGTGCTGCCAATGAATTGGCCGGCTATGGCGGTAGCGATTATATGGATGGGGGTGCTGGCAACGATAAGATCTCTACAGGCACAGGCGTCGATACCGTCATAGGCGGTGTAGGTGATGATGTTATTTTTGTCAGCCACCGACGCAGTGTGGCCAAGTGGGATGTCAACGCGTTTTTGTCATCCTCCACCTCAACATCCCTAACGACTTATGGTTTTGTCAAAGATATCAACCTAACAGACTCCAAGTTCACCTTGTATGGTTCGAAGTATGGCAACCAAAATGCGGGTGTTTTGCAAGTGGACAAATCGGTTTATGGTCAAACAACGATGTGGGTCGGCGCTTTTGATGGAACGTTCACCTTGGCGGTGCAAATTAAATTGACGGATAAACTGAATTCGACCGGTACCAGCTATGTTGGCGGCGTAAATGCGGTTGTCTTAGCTGCAAAGTCCACCTTGGGGGATGTGACCAAAACCGCCTTCGATTGGGACAAATTGGGTAATACGCAATCCATCGCCAGCGCAAACGGCCAAGCAGGTTTGAACGTGTCGATTTCAAATTTTGTGGGTGCCAGTTTGTTTGATGATGTTAAAAACCTGCAAGGCGGCGATGGCGTGGATACAGTGAATTACAGATCTTTCAGTAATACTGACTTTGTGGGTGTTGATGCAAATTTATCCACCACAGCACAAACCGTTAAGACTTGGTTTCTCCAAAATGCAAGCAATACATCAAGCGTGACCGATACCCTCTCTGGGTTCGAGAATTTTGGTGGCACGGATTTCGCTGACAAGATCACAGGAAGTGCAGCCGCCAATAAGCTGTGGGGCTTTAGCGGTGACGACTCTATCAATGCCGGTGATGGCAATGATGTGGTGATCACTGGCACTGGGGTTGATACCGTGGATGCAGGTGCGGGAGACGATGCCATCCATGTTGAACACAGCAGGCCTGCCGCGATTGCCAAAGGTCAATATGTGTTGATTCGTAAAGAAGATGGCCAAGGGTCATTCAATCTGACTGGCTTGCAGGTTAAGAGCAATGGCGTGAACGTGGCGTCTGGAATCACACTCAATTCCTCTGCAGGCAATTGGTACCAAGTGGCTTTGACAAAGTCAGTGGCTATTGATGAAATCACCTTGACCTTTGCAGCTAGCCAAACCAATGTCAGTTACAAGGCCTATGTCAGTGATGCCGATATGAAGGGTATTGCCTCGGTGTCGGACATCTTGAAGACTGCAAATATTGCTTATAGCCAATTGTTAACTGCTTCCAGTTCTTCACCCACCATCACCACCACGTTCTTGAATACCCCCGGCTCGGCAGACTCTTACCCTGTCGCCTCGCGATTCATGGGTAACAAATCAATCAATGGTGGTACTGGGGAGGACTTCCTCAGCTACCGCCAATCAGAAGATAACAACCCTCGACCCCTCAATGTGGGTATCGATGTGAATATGACCAGCGGTAAAGTCAATACATGGTTTGAAAATGCGACTGTGAATACCAGCAGTGCTGTTGACACCATCTCCAATATTGAAAACATAGGCGGCACGCAATACGCTGACAGGTTGGTTGGCAATACAGTCGGCAATAAATTGGTGGGTTACGAAGGCAATGACACGCTGGACGGTGGCGGTGCTGGCGACCATTTAATGGGGGGCGAGGGCTCAGACACCTACATCATCAATGCAAGCTTTGGTACAGATGTGATTTACGAAGACAAGTCCAATACGGGTGATAGTGATCAAGTGATTTTCAACAACATCAGCTATGCTGATTTGTGGTTTCAGAAATCTGGAGCTAACTTGAAGATTTCCCAATTGGGCACCACCAATGTGCTGGACATTAGAGATTGGTATTCAACAGACGCGCAGGTGTCTGCTCATGCCAAGGTTGAATTGTTCAAGCAAGGTACGTTCGCCTTGACAACCCGAGTAGAAAGTCTGGTGTCTGTGATGGCCAAATACACCAAACCCAGTACAACCATTTCAGGCTCGACACTGACTCAATCCGCAAAAGCTGAGATCAATACCGCAATCGCAAGTGCTTGGCAAAGGGTTGCTTAAGACAGTAAGTGACTGCCGCGTCGCATAACTCCTCGCAGTGACGCTTTTGTTAAGCCATGGTGTGCAGTGGCAAGTCGTTTGCCACTGCCATCGCGTCCACCTGCTTGCGGGTCAAGGTAGCGAAAAATACAGTCAAATGGTTTTTGGTTTTGGGTTGCAGCATGAGGTTTTGCCCCGGTTTGGCAGCAGGCAAACCAGCGACCTCAGCCAACCGAGCGGCAAAATGCGGCTCCAAGGCGGCCACTGCAACGCGGCCATTCTTGCAAGCGTAGACCGCATAACCCGCATGGGCGCCACCCACAGAGCCCTTGGGCGCAGTCAAACTCCAGTGGCGTGGCAGCGCCAAATACGCTGCCGCGTCTTCCAGCGCCACCTCGTGAAAAACCCCTTTGCCATGGGAGCGACCTGGTTTAGCTCGTTGCCACAAGGCTTTCAGCACGGCTTCGCTGGCTTGCAGCGAACCCGCCATGTCGGCAAACAAGGTGGCAGGAAGCCTTAAGTCTGTGACCAAATCGTTGGCGGCCAAATAGGTGAGGTCATGCCCGGGAATCTCAGCCCCAGCCCCTGCAGAGCCCACAATGCAGACCATGTTCAAGGCCGGAAATTGGGTATGTAAATCAGCCCAGGACATGCCGAGTTTTTTCAGGGCCGAGGGGCGAAACGAGGTGAGCAGCACATCGCTGCTCGCCAAAAGTTTGTGCAACTGCGCTTGGCCTTTGTCGCTTTTCAGATCGGCTTGGACGACTTTCACACCAGCATGCAACTGCGCATACGCATGGGGAGCGTACAAGCCCATGGGGTCGGAAGTTGTGCCTTTGGCAGAACCAGCAGGTGGCAGGGGTTCGAGCTTGAAACATTTAGCCCCCATGTCTGCCAAGCGCATCAGCGCAGCAGGACCGGGCAGGTTAAGCGCCACACTTAATATGCGAATACCGTTCAAGGTATTGCTGGAGGCTTTAAAGGGGGATGAATTCATTGTCCAAAATCCAAGGGCAAACCGACATAGTTTTCAGCCAACGATGCAGACAAAGCTTGGCTGTTGACCAAGTAGTCCAACTCCGCTTCTTGCATCTTTTGACCAAAGCCTTCGCTGTCAGGAAAGCGGTGCATCAAGGAGGTGAGCCACCATGAGAAACGCTCGGCTCGCCAAATGCGAGCTAATGCTCGTTGTGAATAGTGGTCAATGCCCACAGCGCTTTTGTCTTTGAAAAACTCAATGAAAGCGCTGCTCAGGTATTTCACATCACTGGCGGCCAAATTCAAACCTTTGGCGCCGGTAGGCGGCACGATATGGGCCGCGTCGCCAGCCAAGAACAAGCGTCCAAAGCGCATCGGTTCAGCTACAAAGCTGCGCAGCGGCGCAATGCTTTTTTCAATCGATGCACCAATGACCATGCGCTCTGCCATCTCGGGGTCTAGGCGTTTGCGTATCTCGTCCCAAAAGCGCTGGTCGCTCCAGTCCTCGACCTTGTCACTTAAGGGGCATTGCACATAGTAGCGACTACGTTTCAGGCTGCGCATGGAGCACAGCGCAAAGCCATGCTCGCTGTTGGCATAAACAATCGCGTGGGTGGACACAGGCGGCACATCGGCCAATACGCCCAACCAACCAAAGGGATACACCTTTTCATACTCGGTGATGGCACTTTTAGGCACACTGGCACGGGCCACGCCGTGAAAGCCGTCACAACCAGCGATGAATTCACAGTTCAAGACATGCGACACCCCGTCTTTCACATAGCGCACCTGAGGGGAGTTGCCGTCAAAGTCGTGCAAGCTGACATCACTGGCCTCGTAAACCGTACTTAGGCCCAAGCGCTCACGTTGGTTAATCAGGTCTTTGGTGACTTCGGTTTGGCCATAAGCCGTGACCACTTTACCGCCGGTGAGTTCGGTGACTTCGATGGGGTGGCGGGTATTTTTAAACACCAGTTCAATGCTGTGGTGAACAGTTCCGCCTTGGGTCACTCCTGCACCCACACCCGCTTCGTGCAGCAAATCTACCGTCACTTGTTCCAAGATGCCTGCACGAATGCGTCCCAACACATAGCTGGGACTTTGACGTTCCAAGATGACATGGTCAATGCCTGCTTTGTGCAGCAATGCACCTAACAACAGGCCTGAAGGTCCTGCACCGATGATGACTACTTGGGTACTGCTGGTGGACATCTTCAAACCCCGAGGTGTTGGTGCAGCACATCCGGCTGCGCCAGCAAAGTGTCACTTGTTCCTTGGAACACCACCTCGCCTTTGACCAAAATGACGTTGTGTTGGGTGATCTGGGTCACGTGTTGCCAGTTTTTATCGACGATCACCGTGCTGATGCCCGACTTGGCTACCAAGGCGCATATGCGCCAAATTTCCAAAGCGATAAGTGGCGCCAAGCCCTCGGTAGCTTCGTCCAGCAGCAGTAAATCTGGGTTGGTCATCAAGGCCCTGCCAATACTGAGCATTTGCTGCTCCCCGCCGCTCAGTTGCTGACCGCCGTGACCCAAGCGTTCGCCCAAGCGCGGAAAGGTGTCCAGCACCCTTTGGTAGGTCCAGTCTTGTTGACCACGAACACCAGGGCGCTCTGCCATGACCAAGTTTTCGTGAACACTGAGGTTGCCAAAAATACCGCGGCCTTCTGGAACATAGGCCATGCCCATATTGGCGATGGCAAATGGTGTTTCAGCTTGTATGGCGTTGCCTTGAAACGTGATGGTGCCGCTGCGAGGTTTGACCAAACCGGTGATGCTTTTCAAGAGGGTGGACTTGCCCATGCCATTGCGCCCCATGAGGCCCACGGTTTGTCCACGCTCTACCGTGAAATCTAAATTGCGCAGCACATGGCTGGCACCGTAATAGGTGTTGAGGCCGCGTACTGTCAAAAGCGTGTTGCTCATGCTGTGGCCTCGCCAAGGTAAGCTGCTTGCACTTTGGCGTCACTCCGAATCGATTCAGGCGTTCCGCTGGCAATGACTGTGCCGTTGACCATGACGGTCAGCACATCGGCCAAGGCAAACACCGCGTCCATGTCATGCTCGACCAGCAACATGGCGTGGTCTTTTTTCAATGCTTGCAGCAATGCCACCATGGTTTCAGCTTCTGCAGCACCCATGCCGGCCAAGGGCTCATCCAATAACAACACCTCGGGTTCAGTCGCCAAGACCATGGCAATTTCCAACTGTCGTTGAATGCCGTGGCTCAAGATGGCGGCAGTTTTGTTTTTCGAACCAGCCAAACCCGACAGCTGCAAAGCGCGGTCTGCACGTTGTGCAACGGAGGCTTGTTGGTCGGCTCGGCCGAACCAAGACAAAGGGTTGAAAGGCGCTAAGGCGTCTTTGGCTTGCGCGGCCAGCATCAGGTTCTCCCACACGGTCAGCGGCAAAAATACATTGGTTTTTTGGTAGCTGCGTCCCAAACCCTGTAACGACAAAAGGTGGTGCGGCCAACCCGTGACTGCTTGCCCCTTGAGCCACAACTCGCCACTGCTGGCAGGTATATCACCGCTGAGCAAATGGGTGAGAGTGGTTTTACCCGCGCCATTAGGGCCGATCACCGCATGCAACTGGTCTTTATACAAAGACAGCGACACATCGTTGACCGCCAGCAAACCACCAAAGCGTTTACTTAAAGAAGAGGCTTTGAGCAAGGGTTCAGTCATTGCTTGAACTCCGTGGTCGCAGCAAGCCCATCAGGCCTTGGGGTGCAACCACCACCACCAACACGATCAATGTACCCATCCACAACTGCCAGTGTTTGCCTAAATCGAACTCGCCCACCTTGGGCAGGTCTTTGAAAAAGTGCAGGAATAGCTCAAAACCGAAAGCACCTATCAAGGCCCCCGCCACATTGCCCATGCCACCCAAAATCACCATCATGATGGCGTGTGCGCTCATGTGAAAGCCCATCAACTCAGGGTTGACATAGCCCGACTGGGCTGCCCACAAATAGCCTGCCAAACCCGCCAATGCACCGGCCAACGTAAAGGCAGTGAGCTTGTAGCTGAAGCTGGCATAGCCCAACGCTTGGGTACGGTGCTCGTTCAATCGAATGCCGTTGAGGGTTCTACCGAAAGGACTCCACAAAAGGCGGCGCAAAAACGCATAAGTCAGCACCAAGCAGGCCAAGGTGAAGAAATACATCACCTGCTTGTTCTCAAAGTCCAAGCCCAAAGCAGCAGGGCGCACATTGACATAGAGACCATCCGAGCCGCCCAAAGCCTTGTTGTCAAAAAACAGGAAATACACCATTTGCGCAAACGCCATGGTGACCATGATGAAGTAAATGCCTTGGGTACGCACCACAAAAAATCCAATCACCAAGGCAAGCAAGGCCGACGCCAAGACGGCCAAAGGCAAGCTGGTAAGCCAACTGGCCCCTGTATCAGCGGGGGACAAAAAAGCCAAGACATAGCCAGCCACACCAAAATAAGCCGCATGACCCAAGGACACCAAGCCGGTGATGCCTTGCAGCAAATCCAAGCTCATGGCAAAGATAGCCAAGATCATCATGCGGGTGACCATCTGGGTGTAGAAGTCTTGTCCGGCAAATGGAAAGGCCAGCAAAGCGATCAAGCCCAAGCCCAGCAAGAGGTGTACGCTGCGTGGCAGAGTTTCCAAGTGTCCTTGTGGCGTACTCATTGCTTGAACAAGCCTTCGGGTTTGTAAAGCAGCACCAAGGCCATCAGCACATAGACCAACATGCTGGCGAATTGCGGCAACAACACCTTGCCAAAGGTGTCGACCAAACCGACCAACAAGGCGGCGGTAAGTGCGCCACGCACCGAGCCAATGCCACCAATGACCACCACCACGAAACACATGATCAGCACTTGCGCACCCATGTGCGGGTAGACGCTGGAGAGTGGTGCAATCAACATGCCACTGAGTGCAGCCAAGGCCACGCCCATGGCAAACACCAGCGAATGCAAACGAACAATGTTGATGCCCAAGGCCTGAGCCATGTCACTGTTGAAGGCGCCGGCACGTATCTTCATGCCCAACTTGGTTTTGCTGATGAGCAGCCACAAGCCCAATGCCAGCGCTGAACACATCGCCAACATGAACAAGCGGTAAGCAGGGTAGGACAAGGTGTCCGTCAGTTGTAACGACCAATCTAACGCGGCAGGAACGCCCACGCTGTGAACATCATCTCCCCACACCATGGAGCGAAGTTCTTCGAAAATATAGATCAGGCCAAAGGTTAGCAAGACTTGGTCTAGGTGGCTTCGGTGGTAAAAGTGGCGAAAGAGTAATTTTTCCAGCAACCAACCGAAAGCCACACTCAACACGGTGCCCGCCGCAATGGCCAAGGCCAAGTTGTCCCAAGCGCCAGCCAATGCATAAGCCAGATAGGCGCCCAGCATGTAAAAACTGCCGTGTGCCAAATTGACCACACCCATGATGCCAAAAATCAAGGTCAGACCGGCTGCTAACAAAAACAGCAGCAGACCGTATTGAACGCTGTTGAGCAGTTGAATAAAGAAATTAACGAGATCCATCAGACCAGCTTGCAACCAGCGCCTGAATCGGACAGGGCCTTGGCTGCCACACCCAACACCTTGTTTTCTTTGCCTTGCACCACACGCAAGTACATGTCTTGCACCGGGTTATGGGCCTTGCTCATGGTCCATTTGCCACGTGGGCTGTCAATCACAGCGCCTTCCATGGCGGCATACAAAGCCTTTTTATTGGATAAATCGCCTTTGACGGCCGATGCACCTTGCAACAACAACAAACCCGCGTCATAGCCTTGCACTGCAAAAACATCGGGCTGCATTTTGTAGGTTTTGGCATAGGCCAAGCGAAACGCATCATTGCGCTTGCTTTGCAAAGAAGCGCTGTAGTGCAGTGTGGTCATGATGCCTTGGGCTGATGGCGCTAACTCGTCGTCTAGCAAGCCTTCTGTGAGGAAGCCAGAGCCATACAAAGGGATCTTGCCTTTCAAACCAGCTGCTGCGTAATCGCGGATGAACTTGGCGGCGCCCCCGCCTGAGAAGAAACACGCCACCGCGTCGGGTTTGATGGACGCAATTTCTGTCAGCAGAGCTTGGAATTCCACGTTAGGAAAAGGCAGGCCCAATTCTTTGACGATGGTGCCACCAGCGGCCGTGTAGCTTTCTTTGAAACTTTCACCCGCTTCGTCACCCGCTGCGTATTTCCAAGTGATCCACACCGCTTTTTTGTGCCCTTTTTCCACCATGACCTTGCCCAGCGCTTGGGTGGGTTGGCCGTTGGTGAAGGAGGTGCGAAACACATTGGGCGCACATAGCGCACGGGTGGCTGCGTGCATACCCGCGTTAGGGATGATGTTGAGTACACCCGTTTCACGTGCGACCTTGTGTATGCCCATTTGCACACCTGAGTGAACCGTGCCAATCAATACATCAACCTTGTCGCGCTGCACCAGTTTGTTGGCGTTTTCCACACCTTTGGAGGGTTCGGATTCGTCATCTACTTTGAAAAACTCCACCTCACGGCCACCGACTTTGCCACCCGCTTCTTGCAACGCCATGCGAAAACCGTTGTCAATGGCTACACCCAGTTGGGTAAACGTGCCGGTGTAGGGGAGCATCAAGCCGATGCGCAATTTGCTGTTTTGTGCATGGGCTGGCAGCCATAAGCCCGAGGAAGCAGCGCCGACGAGGGCAGCTGATTGGGTGAGAAGTTGTCGGCGTGAGGTCATGCAGTTCTCCTGAGGCAGGGATTTATTTTGAAAGGGCACGCAGTTTAAAGCGTTGAATTTTGCCTGTCGCGGTTTTGGGCAATTCGGCGACAAATTCCACCCAACGCGGGTATTTGTAGGGTGCCAGATGCGATTTGACATGCTGCTTTAACTCATCAGCCGTCAATGCATGTCCCGGCTTGTTCACCACAAAAGCTTTGGGTTTGGTCAAACCCTGTTCGTCGTCCACCCCGATGACTGCCGCCTCCAAGACCCCAGGGTGCGTCATCAGCGAGGCTTCGACTTCAAAGGGCGACACATAGATACCGCCCACCTTCAACATATCGTCGCTGCGACCGCCATAGGTGTAGTAGCCTTCTTCGTCACAGCTGTATTTGTCACCGCTGCGTGTCCACTCACCCGCAAAAGTGTGCTTGGTTTTTTCGCGGTTGTTCCAGTACATGATGGCCGATGTAGGCCCTTGAATTTGTAATTCACCCAACTCGCCGACCGAGCAGGGATGTCCTTCGTCATTGACCAAGCGCAAGGCATAGCCAGGCACCACTTCACCGGTGGTGCCATAGCGAACACGGCCAGGGCGGTTGGATAAAAAGATGTGCAGCATTTCGGTCGAGCCAATGCCGTCCAAAATATCGACGCCAAACTCGGCTTGCCAACGTTTGCCAATCTCGGCGGGCAAGGCTTCACCCGCACTGGTACAGACGCGTAAATTCAAGTCTTTGGCCCCAGGGCGTTCGGCATCTGCCAGCAAGCTGGCAAACAGGGTGGGAACGCCATAAAACACCGTGGGCTGGTGGGTCTTGAGCAAATGAAATACATCTGCCGGTGTGGCGCGTTTGCCCAGCAACACCGTGGTGGCACCTTGTGCCAGTGGAAAGCTAAGGGCATTGCCTAAGCCGTAAGCGAAGAACAATTTGGCTGCAGAAAACACCACATCGTTTTCTTGCAAGCCAAGTACACCTTGGCCGTACAAATGCGCTGTTTGAATGATGTGGCTGTGCAAATGCAGCGTTCCTTTGGGCGAACCGGTGGAGCCGCTGGAGTACAACCAAAAACACACATCATCTGCCAAGGTGGTTGCGGCGTGTGGCAAACGCTGTGCATCTCGAATCACTTGGGCAATGCTTTTGGCATTTTCTGGCGGAACATCTGAATCGATGAACACCTGCTTACAGCTTGGGGTGGTGTGCAGGATGTCTGCAAACTGTGGCCACAAGGCCTCTGACACCACTAAGCCATGGGCTCTTGAGTCTTGCAGCATGAAGGCATAGTCTTTGGGTGTGAGCAAGGTGTTGACTGCCACCGGCACCACGCCAGCCAAGATGCAGCCTAAGAACACCACCGGCCAACGTAATCCGTCGTGCATACACAGCAAGACACGTTGCTCTTGCTGAAAACCTGCCTCATGCAAACCTTGGGCAAAACGGTGGGCCTGATCTTCTAGCTGGCCGTAGCTCAGTGACTCGCTAGTCGTCGCATCGATATAGGCCGTTTTGTCAGAACGTGTTGCATGTCGCGAGAGCAGATCAAGCGCTGCGTTGTAGAACTTTGGAATGACCGCAGCGCTTGGGCTTGAGTTAACGGACAAATGATCGGACATATGTGCATATTATTGCTTAGCATGAGATGCAACAAAATGCATATTTCACGAGAGATCGAGAGCGGACACTTTGTGTGGGTAGAATAGACCTCATCGGGGTGTAGCGCAGTCTGGTAGCGCATCTGGTTTGGGACCAGAGGGTCGTAGGTTCGAATCCTATCGCCCCGACCACACAAAAAAAGGCCCCTGCTGGGGCCTTTTTTCTTGCATTCTGACCGTAGCTCAGTTGGATAGAGCAACAGCCTTCTAAGCTGTGGGTCGGGGGTTCGATCCCCTCCGGTCAGGCCAATTTGGCATTCTTCAATCAGTGCTTGTCTTTGGATTTTTCTTTGGCCGCTTTGTCAAAGAAATGGTGCCAGCATTCTTCTTTGGCCAATATTTTGCTTTTGTTGTCTAAGCAGTAGCTGCGGCGAATTTTCCGCTCTTGGTCGGTGATGAAATAGCTGCGGTAAAGGGTTTTATCTAATACATACATGATGATGGTGCGTGACTGCGGGCAAGAGTCGCCCAATATGCAGCTTCTCATGACATTGGAGTTGACATACAACTCGACAGACACAATGGGCAATTTTTTGCCATGGTTCGTTGCAACCAAGCGCACCGCACAGGTGGAGCCGGTGACCATGGCCAAACCGTCTTTGGCTGCCAACATATTGGCTTCTTCGGCCATCAATTGGCGAAACCACTCACCAATCACGCCGCGACACACAAAATATTCTTCTCCTTCGGTTTTATGGAAGGGCTCGATATAGGGGCGTCGTTTGGCATCAAAGTAAAAAAGCGGCTCTTGTCCTTCAAAGGTACGGGTCGGTTTATCGGCCTTGGCTGGCTCGCCCTTCGCCTCTGCTTCAGGCTTAGGGGGCGGGTCATTGGCCCAAGCAGGGGCTAGCCACAAGCACTGCAGGCCCAACAAGACGGATAAAACTGAAAAGCGCAATGTATTCATAGCTCAAAAGAAGAAAAGACCTCTGTTAATCGACCAAAGAAACAAAGTCTTGAGGCGTTTTTTCCGCTCATTCGATGGTGTAGCAGGTCGAATTGCGGTGCCATTTACCCGTATCGGTAACGCAGTGCTGGAAAATTTCTTTGGAATTGATGTTGGAGAGAAAGTACGAGCGCATCAAAGCATTATTGACAGTTACAAAGTTAACGGTGCGGAAAACCGGGCAGTAATCGCTGCGCACACACTTGTCAAACTCTTTGCGGGTTTCGAACAATTGCACACTGATGCGACCAGGGGTCAGGCTTCTGTCTGTGCCATAGGTAACGATGCAGTGCTCAGGATCGACAAAAGGCAAATCAGCCAGTTCGTTGAAATAGTTCATCTCCGCCACAATCAACTCTCGAAACCAAGGCGCAACGATGCCTTTGCACTCGTAGTAATCCATCTTGTCTTTGTGGTGAACCACCTCGCCCAAGGGGCGGTTGGTGGTGTCAAGCAACACCATGGGCTCTTTGCCAGAATTGGGTGGTCTGGCTTTGGCGGCCCTAGGCGCTTCGGCAAGCCCTTCTTGGCTTTGCGATCCTTCATTCATCACCGCTTGCACCCGCCGATCAAAGGTCTCAGGGTCACCTTTGTTATCAGCGCGTTTTTCAGGAACGGGTTTGAATTTAGGCTCTGCCTCAGGCTTGGAGTCCGAACAAGCGCTCAGCATGAAAACAGACGCCAGCAAAGCTGCAAAGGAAGAGGAGAAAAATGGGCGCATGGTCAAACAGCTAGGACGGGGTTGATAGCTATTATCAACTCTCGCCTGTTGGCTGCTCAACGCTTCTCGTATTGGGTCTTACCAAACAGGGTTTCCATGGCTTTTTTATCGTCCTGAAGCGGTTTTCGTAAATCTGCCAGTACGGCGCAGCCGCGTTGTACCGCAGGACGCTCGCCCACGGTGTCAAACCACTCCTTCAGACGAGGGTAATCAGCCCAATCGATGCCTTGGTGCGCCCAACTGCGTACCCAAGGGAAGATGGCGATATCAGCGATGCTGTAGGTTTTACCCGCAATAAAAGGGTGATGCGCCAACTGTCGGTCCATCACGCCATACAAGCGCCGCGCTTCATTGGTGTAGCGCTCAATGGCGTAGGACACTTTTTCGGGGGCATAAATACGAAAGTGATGCGCTTGGCCCAACATGGGACCCACACCGCCCATCTGGAACATCAACCATTGAAGCACCTCGTACTTGCCGCGGTCGCTGGCCGGCATGAATCTCCCCGTTTTGGCGGCCAAGTAAATCAGAATGGCACCCGACTCGAACAAGCTGATGGGCTTGCCGTCTGGCCCACTCGGGTCGACCAAGGCGGGAATCTTGTTGTTGGGGCTGATGGTTAAAAACTCGGGCGTGAACTGCTCGCCTTTACCAATATGCACGGGATGTACCAACCAGTCCCGACCCAACGCAAAACCACACTCCTCGAGCATGACGTGAACTTTGTGCCCATTGGGGGTAGGCCATGTGTAGACATCGATCATGGGATTTTGCGCTTTCATGGCTTAGGAGCCGCGGGTGATGGGCATGTCCACTTCTTGCGGCAGAGTGGCGATGTGGCGGGCCAATTCCAGCTTGGCAATCGAGTTGCGGTGCACCTCATCCGGACCATCGGCCAAACGCAATGTGCGTTGGTGGGCGTAGGCATAGGCCAAGGGGTAGTCGTCACTCACGCCGCCGCCGCCATGGGCTTGAATCGCCCAATCGATGATTTGCGTGGCCATCACGGGGGCAATCACCTTGATCATGGCAATTTCGCTTTTAGCAATCTTGTTGCCCACGGTGTCCATCATGTAGGCGGCCTTGAGGGTCAGCAAACGGGCTTGCTCGATCATGATTCGAGACTCGGCAATGCGCTCATGCCACACGCCTTGGGCGGAGATGAGTTTGCCAAAAGCGGTGCGGCTGTTGAGGCGTTTGCACATTAACTCTAAGGCTCGCTCGGCGCAGCCAATGGTGCGCATGCAGTGGTGAATGCGCCCTGGGCCTAAGCGGCCTTGGGCGATTTCGAAGCCTCGGCCTTCGCCCAAGAGCAAATTGCCCGCTGGTACGCGAACATTTTTCAGCAACACTTCCATGTGACCATGGGGTGCGTCGTCGTAGCCGAAGACGGTCAAGGGGCGCAAAATTTCCACGCCGGGGGAATTGGCAGGCACCACGATCATGCTCTGCTGAGAGTGGCGGGGTGCGTCGGGGTCGGTTTTGCCCATGACGATGTAAACCGCGCAACGGGGATCACCCGCACCAGACGACCACCATTTGCGGCCATTGATCACGTAATGGTCGCCATCGCGGCGAATACTGCACTCGATGTTGGTGGCGTCGGATGAAGCCACATCGGGTTCGGTCATCAAAAACGCCGAGCGGATATCGCCGCGCAGCAAAGGCTCTAGCCACTGGTCTTTCAGGGACTCGCTGGCATAGCGTTCAAAAGTTTCCATGTTGCCGGTGTCAGGCGCGGAGCAGTTGAACACCTCGGCGGCAAACGGTACACGGCCCATGATTTCGCACATGGGCGCGTATTCCAAGTTGCTTAAACCCTCGGGTGCCCGCTTGGAATGGGGCAAAAACAGGTTCCACAAACCCGCTTTGCGGGCCAAAGGCTTGAGTTCTTCGACGATTTTGGTGGGAATCCACGCGTTGCCAGCGGCGCGGTTGGCGGCAATTTCGGCAAAAAAGCGGGCTTCATTGGGGTAAATATGCTCGTCCATGAAGGCGAGTAAACGCGCTTGCATGGTTTTGACTTTATCGGTGTAGTCGAAATTCATCAGGGGTCTCCGTTGGTTTAATGGGTGTCGAAAATCAAGAACCGCTGCGTTGGGCAAACAGCCACGCCAACTCAGCCATGGGACGTGCGCCCGCACCCGAGGCCTTGGCCTGTGCGCTGGACGCCGTGCCGTCTTCTACCCGCTTGGCAATGCCTTGCAAGATGGCGGCGATGCGAAACATGTTGTAAGCGAGGTAGAAATTCCAATCGGGCTTTAAAGCTTCCAAAGTGGTCAATCCGCTGCGCTGGCAATACAGGTCGACGTACTCGTCTTCCAAGGGAATGCCCAAGGCTGCGTGATCCAAGCCACCAATACCTCTGAAACTGCCCGGTGGGATATGCCACGACATGCAGTGGTAGCTGAAGTCGGCCAAGGGGTGGCCAAGTGTGGACAACTCCCAGTCCAAAACCGCCAATACACGCGGCTCGGTGGGGTGAAAAATCAGGTTGTCGAGCCGGAAGTCGCCATGCACGATGCAGGTGTGGTCGGCACGGGCGCTGGCCGGCATGTGGGCGGGCAGCCATTCCATCAGCTTGTCCATCTCGTGGATGGGCTGGGTGACAGACGCGATGTACTGCTTGCTCCAGCGGCCAATTTGGCGGTCAAAGTAGTTGCCTGGCTTGCCAAAACTGCCCAAGCCTTGGGCGACATGGTCCACCGCACGCAAAGCAGCGATGACACGGTTCATCTCAAGGTAAATATCGCGGCGCTCAGGTGGTGTCATGCTAGGCAAGGCCTGGTCCCACAGCACCCGCCCTTGCACAAACTCCATCACATAAAACGCTCGACCGATGATGGACTCGTCGTCGCACAGCACATGCATTTGCGCCACCGGCACGTCGGTGCCTTGCAAGCCACTCATCACTGCAAATTCGCGTTCAATCGCGTGGGCCGAGGGCAGCAACTTGGCGACTGGCCCAGGCTTGGCTCGCATCACATAGCTTTTGCTGGGGGTGTTGAGTTTGTAGGTGGGGTTGGACTGCCCGCCTTTGAACATCTCCACTTCCAAGGGGCCAGCAAAACCCGGCATATGGGCTTGCAGCCACAGCGTCAGTGCGTGGGTGTCAAAGCGGTGGGCGTCGCTCACCTCACGGGTACCCACAAAATTGTCAAATGCGCTCATGGCTTTACTCCGAGGCGCTGATGCGCAACAAGGCTTCGCGGTCTCGTACCACCAAACCACCTGGCTCGATGCGCAAGATATCTTCGCGCTCCATGGCTTTCAGCTCTTGATTCACCCGTTGGCGAGAGGCGCCCAGCAGTTGCGCCAATTCCTCTTGGGCCAAATGCAGTCCGATGCGGGTTTCGCTGCCGTGGTGCAGCGAAGGCACCCCATAGCTGCGCGCCAGATGCAGCAGTTGCTTGGCCAGGCGTGAACGCAGGGGCAGGGTGTTGAGGTCCTCGACCAAGCCAAACAGCTGGCGGATGCGACGCGCTTGCAGGCGCAGCAAGGCATCGTAAAGCTCGACGTGGGTGGCCAAGATTTTCTGGAAATCGGCTTTGGCCACGCACAAAATGCTGGTCTCCCCATGGGCGTACGCATCGTGGGTGCGGGTGTCGCCGTCCAAGATGGCCACATCGCCAAACCAAATCCCTGGCTCCACATAGGTGAAGGTGATTTGCTTGCCCGACAGCGAGGTGCTGCTGACCCTCACCGCGCCCTTGGCACAGGCCATCCACTCCTCGGGCGGGTCGCCACGGGCGGAAATCAAATCGCCATCTTTGAGTCGTTTGACGTAAGCGCATCGAAGTATGTCGTGTCTAAGTGAAGGAGAAAGGCTGGAGAACCAGCGACCACTGTTGATCGCCTCTCTTTCCTCCATTGTCAGAATTGGTTCGTCCATGCTCTGTCCTTTGAGTGACTGTTGATCGAATTTGTGTCGCCTGGGGGAC
>CAMCWS010000041.1 GCA_945882755.1 Bordetella parapertussis
ATGAAGACCACCATGTCGCTGTTGCAGCTGCAGAACCTGCTGCGCCCATACCTTTGTTTGTCAGTTCAAACGATGATTTCCCTGACGATCACATGGAAATCGAGGCCCCTCCAGAGGAAGCTCTCCATACCCAGGCCTTGACGGACGAAGACTTGGTTGATCACATCGAGCATGTCAAGGAAGGTTCAGCCAAGCTTGCTGAAGCTCATCTTTCAGCTGATATACCCGCCCCGCTTCTCACACCCCAGGTAAAACCAGTCGCCCAACTTAAGCAGCCACAGCTCGTCAAAAAAGCACCGGCTGTTCTTACCCCTGAAATGGTCAAGCAGCAGCAAGAAGCGCTTCTTGCCAAACAGCACAAAATGGAAGAGTTTCACGGCAGGGTGGACGCTATTCGCAAAACAGTGAACGATATCAATTCAAAGCTTGACCACATTTCTCCTCAAGAGAAAAAACCCCACTAAAGCCGCAATGAGCGACAGGGCTTAGGTATTGGGTCCCGTGTTCAAACCTTGTGGCTGGTAACTGGCCAATACCTTGTCGATACGCCTGCCATCTAAATCCACCACTTCAAAGCGCCAACCTTCAGCGTAGATTGACTCACCCACTTTAGGTAATCTGCCAGACACGGCAAGCAGCAGTCCTGCAAGGGTGTTGTAGATGGCATCATCCTCTTGCGGCAGTATTTTGAGATTCAAACGCGACTTGAGTTCTTGCACAGGCATCATGCCATCGAGCAACCAACTTCCATCTTCGCGCTGTACCGCCCAAGCGTCATCTTCTGAATTGGTTTGCACCAATTCACCAGTGATGGCTTCGAGCAAGTCACGTGGCGTCATCAAGCCTTGCACCACTCCATACTCGTCGACAACCAACACCATACGGCCACCGCCGTTAGGAGCTGGTGTGTCGGTGCTTTGATGGGGATGGCGAAACTGCGCCAACATATCCAATCCGCTGAGCGTTTCTGGCACAAAAACTGCGGGCTCCATCCATTGCGTAATCGGCTCAAGAGAGGATCGGTTGTGCAACAAACTGGCCATGCTGACAACGCCCAAAATCTCATCCAAACCCTCACGGCAAACCGGATACCAAGAGTGTGCGTCCAGTTCAGACAAAGAATCCACCGCTTGCTGGGTTGAAAGTTGGCTGTCAAGCCAAACAATATCTGTGCGAGGCACCATGATGGAAGGCAATTCCCGTTCATCCAAGTGAAATACATTTTTCACCATTTGATGCTCATGGTGCTCAATCAAACCTGCATCCACGCCTTCGACCAAGCTGGCTCGAATCTCCTCCTCGGTCACTTGGCGAGTTTGATGCGCATCTATGCGC
The DNA here is from genome assembly GCA_945882755.1 of Bordetella parapertussis. Lineage (GTDB taxonomy): Bacteria > Pseudomonadota > Gammaproteobacteria > Burkholderiales > Burkholderiaceae_C > Limnohabitans. The sequence continues at coordinate 1,336 of CAMCWS010000041.1, forward strand.
AACAAATGCAAAATGACAGCAGTCGTTTTAGAAAGCAAGTGAACCAAGGGCCTGGTCATGGTGGCCGTGGCAAGCATCATCGGCGCAGTCCAGCGTGCTGCTGTTTCAGGAAACAACTGGCCTATGCGCTTTGGAACGAGTTCGCCAAACAAAATCGTATTGAAGGTGATGATCGTCACCACCACGGTGGTCGCCAAAATACCTGCCACTGGCTCGAGAACAGGCCACCCAGACAACCACCTAGACAAGCCATCGCTGAAGGCGGCTTCGCCAACGATACCGTTGATCACGCCCAATGTCGTGATGCCAATTTGAATGGTGGACAAAAACTCTGTGGGTCGTGTTTGTAGTGCCAAAGCGGCTTTGGCTCCATAAGCGCCTGAAGCTTCAAGCTGTGAGAGTAATGTTTTTCGACTCGATGCCAAAGCCATCTCCGACATGGCAAAGATGGCATTCAGGAAAGTCAAAAAAATAATCAGCAATACATCCATGGCATCAGGCAGTCAAAAACCCGCAAGGGTGAGCTTCAGAGGAATCTATGACAATCATGCCATGGCACTTTACCTGATTGGCGACATACAAGGCTGCGACAGCGCATTGTCGCAATGGCTTGAAAAAGTCAATTTTTCGCCCAGCCGAGACACCGTCTTCCTGCTGGGCGACTTGGTCAACCGCGGGCCAGACAACCTTGGGGTCCTGCGTCGCTTGCACAACTTGGGCAGCAGTGCGCGGTGTTTGCTTGGCAACCATGATCTGCATTTGCTGGCCATACATCTTGGCGTTCAACCCCTTAAACGTGGAGACACGGTTGACGATATTTTGCAAGCCCCTGACCGCAACACTTTGGTGGACTGGCTGCGTCTGCAAAACTTGGCGATGTACGAAGAAGGCGTGTTGATGGTTCATGCGGGGGTATTGCCGCAGTGGGATGTGGCGCAAACCCTCTCGCTGGCCCAAGAGGTGCAAACCGTTTTGCAAGGTCCTCACTGGCAAGCATTCATCGAGCAGATGTACGGCAACTTGCCCGCCACCTGGAGCGATGAACTTCAAGGTATTGAACGGTTGCGGGTGATTGTGAATGCATTGACCCGGCTGCGCTTTTGCACAGCCTTTGGCGAAATGGAATTCAAGCACCATCTTGACGCCACGCAAGCGCCGCCAGGTTTTATGGCATGGTTTGATGTGCCTCTGCGTCGTACGCAAGATAGCTGTATCGCTTTTGGCCATTGGTCTACCTTGACGCCTATGCATCGCCAAGACGTGATCGAACTTGATACAGGTTGTGTTTGGGGTCGGTGTTTGAGTGGGCTTGAGTTGAACGCACACGGACCGGGGATTCACCAACGTCACCAGATTGACTGCGCTGCCTTTGCTTTGGCGCGCACCTGACAAGGCACGCACAGTCTTAAGAAGTGGTTTTGAACAGAGCAGCAACTTTGCGCTTGGGTTTGATGTTCGGAGAAATACTTCCCCTAACGGGAGCCATATCCGCCTTGGATGAGGCGTCATTCACCTCCGTTGAAACTGGCTGGACACTTGCCTCATAGGGTTTATCAAAAAATGGGTCCGATGGTGGTTTGACAGGTGTGAAACGACTGCGTGACGGGCCTGATCGCTCATCCGAATCGCGCCTTGGGCGTCCATCGTCGTCTGAGCGAGAGCGGCGGGGAAATGCACGCTCTTCCTCTAACTCCAACACAGTGAAATCGATTTTTTGCTTGGTGAGCTTTTCAATATCGGCAACCAAGCGCAAGTCTGAAGCTGAAGCAAAACTCACGGCCAAGCCCTCGGCACCTGCGCGTCCAGTGCGGCCTATGCGGTGAATATAGTCTTCCGCATTGAATGGCACATCAAAATTGAACACGGCGGGGACATCTTTGATGTCTAAACCACGGGCGGCCACGTCGGTACACACCAATAAATCCACCTCGCCTTTTTTGAAAGCCTCTAACGCTTTCAGGCGTTCATCTTGGCTTTTATCGCCATGCAAGGCCGCTGTACGCAAACCGTCTTTTTCCAATGAACGGGCAAGTCGGGCACAGCCCAGCTTGCTGTTGACAAACACAAAAGCTTGGGAGATGTCCTTTTGCTTCAAGATTTGCTTCAAGGCACTGCGCTTGTCATCTTCATGGATATTGAAGAAGAGTTGCGTAACGGTAGATGCCGTTTGGTTGGGTCTGGCCACTTCGATGGTGACCGGATTTTGCAAATAGCTGTTGGCCAAGCGTTTGATTTCAGGCGAGAACGTGGCCGAAAACAGCAAGGTGGTGCGTTGCTTGGGCAAGTAACTCAGGATCCGCTGCAAGTCGGGCAAAAAGCCAATGTCCAACATGCGGTCGGCTTCATCAAGCACCACATACTCCACTTGGTTCAACACAGCAGTTTTCGCTTCAATGTGGTCCAACAACCTGCCAGGCGTAGCCACTAACACCTCTACACCCCTTTTGAGTTCCGCTGTTTGCGGCTTCATGTCCATGCCGCCAAAGACCACGGCACAGCGCAGTTGCGTGTATTTGGCGTAGAGCTTGACTTGCTGGGCCACTTGATCGGCCAACTCTCGGGTGGGAAGCAAAACCAAAGCTCGCACTGGATGGCGTGCTGGCGAAGTGGATGCGTTTTCGTGCTTGATCATGCGCTGCAACAGGGGCAACGAAAAAGCAGCGGTTTTGCCAGTGCCGGTTTGGGCCGCGCCCATCACATCTTGGCCGGATAACACCACTGGAATAGCCTGCGCCTGAATGGGCGTCATCGATTCGTAACCCATTTCGGCAACGGCTTGGGCCAAATGGGGGTCTAACTGCAGTTGCGAGAATGAATTCATATAGGGCATGATTGTCGCACTCTAGGGTGCAGGCCCCAAAACCTTGAGATTAGTGGGTTTCAGGTCTTGGGTAGGGTCACACCAACCTGACCTTGGTATTTGCCACCACGGTCTTTGTAGCTGGTTTCGCACTCCTCGTCGCTCTCGAAAAACAGCACTTGGGCGCAACCCTCACCTGCATAAATTTTCGCGGGCAAAGGTGTGGTGTTGCTGAACTCCAAGGTGACATAACCTTCCCACTCTGGCTCGAACGGTGTGACATTCACGATGATGCCGCAGCGGGCATAGGTGCTTTTACCCAAACAAATCGTGAGTACGTTGCGAGGAATTCGAAAGTATTCAAGTGTGCGGGCTAAGGCAAAACTGTTGGGAGGAATGATGCAAACGTCACTCTCGATGTCGACAAAACTCTTGGGATCGAAGTTTTTCGGATCGACGACGGTGCTGTAAATGTTGGTAAATACCTTGAACTCTGGCGCACAACGAATGTCGTAGCCGTAGCTGCTGGTGCCGTAGCTGACAATTTTTTGGCCTGCAGCGTCTTGGCGAATTTGGCCCGGTTCAAAGGGCTCGATCATGCCATGCTGCTCTGCCATGCGGCGAATCCATTTGTCGCTTTTGATGCTCATGCGTACACCTTATTCATAAGAGCCCAATTGTATGAGCCGCACAAAAGCTGTCAGGGTAACTGCCCCTGAACGCCTTGCACCAAAAAATTCATGTTCAAAATTTCTTTGTCGCTCAAGGACTGCCCCCGCGCAAGAATCACTTGGTCTTGGTTGTCCAAGATGGGGCCTGCAAAAGGCTGCAAACTACCGCGCCCAATGGCACGTTGTAAGCGCATCAACTCATTTTGAACCCGCATGGGCAACTTGGGGCCAAAGTCACCCACTTTGACCATTTTTTCTCGTACGCCACCCCATACATTGCCGCTTTGCCAAGTGCCATTGATGACTTGTTCAGCCCGCTGGCTGTAGTAATCGCCCCAGTGGTGCGTGACAGACAGCAGCTGCGCTTGGGGGGCTATATGACGCATATCCGAGTGGTAGGCAATGGCAAGCTTGCCACGCTCTTGGGCGGCAACCATCACGGCTTCTGATGCAGTATGAAAGGCCAGCACATCGGCCTTTTGGTTCATCAGCGTCATAGCAGCTTCACGCTCACGCGCAGGGTCAAACCAGTTGTTGAGCCAAATCAGCTTGACCTCTGCTTTCGGATTAACCGATCGCATACCCAAAGCAAATGCATTGATGCCTTGAATAACCTCTGGAATAGGAAAACCCGCCACATAACCCGCGATCCCGGTTTTACTGACCCGCCCAGCAGCGATACCTGCCAAGAAACGCCCCTCGTAGTAACGCGCATTCGCCGCTGACACATTGGGGGCGGTTTTGTAGCCGGTGATGGACTCGAACTTCACATTGGGGAATTCAGCAGCCACTTTCAGCGTGGGCTCCATGTAGCCAAAACTGGGGGTGAATATCAGACCAGCCCCTTGCTGCGCCATGTCTCGGATGACGCGTTCGGCGTCGGCACCTTCGGCCACATTCTCTGCAAACACGGTTTGCACTTTGCGCCCCTGCTTATTGAGCTTGCCCTCCATCGCCAAGCGCCCTAGCTCGTGCTGGTGTACCCATCCACTGGGCAGGCGCGGGGTGACGTAGACGAAGCCGACCTTGAGGGGCGAGGTGGAAGTGGAAGGCTGCCCCTTGGGGTCACCCTGAGCTGCGAGCGTTGGGGCAGAAAACAAAGCGAGCGCAAACAGCGCTGCGATGAGGTTTTTGTACATGGTGTTCCTCGACATGGCTCTCAAAGAGCGGGATTTTCAAAAAAAACGCCCCGTGAGGGGCGTTTCTACGAGACTGATGGCGGAGTGGACGGGGCTCGAACCCGCGACCCCCGGCGTGACAGGCCGGTATTCTAACCAACTGAACTACCACTCCTGGTAGATAGCTTCGTTTCAGCGTGAGCTGAAACCAAGTGCTACAAACTTGGCGACCCTACGGGGATTCGAACCCCGGTACTCACCGTGAAAGGGTGATGTCCTAGGCCTCTAGACGATAGGGTCAAAACCTTGTGGACTAACCAACTCGACGCCTTGTTTGGTGGAGGTAAGCGGGATCGAACCGCTGACCTCTTGCATGCCATGCAAGCGCTCTCCCAGCTGAGCTATACCCCCATTGGGTGTCGAGCCAGAGAGTATAACCAACTTTTTCAGGCAACTTTAAGGCGTGCCAAAACTTTTTCCAAGCCACACAGGTGCAGCACCGCGTCCACCGTTGGTGTTTGTGGCGTTCCCATCACCAACACCCGAACAGGCATGGCCAGTTGCGGCATCTTGAGACCTTTTTCAGTCAACACCTCTTTGAAGGCCACACTGATGGCGGCCACACTCCAATCGCTCAAAGCATTCAGCTTGTTCGCCAGCAATTCAAGCGCGGGTTTGACCTCTGGGGTGACATGTTTGGCCAAGTCATCAGCGTTGGGGTGAACGTCGGCATAAAAAGCAGTGGCCCAGTTGGCCAGCGCCACGGTGGTGTCGCAACGGTCTTTGAACAAACCGCAAATGGCTGGCAATCGTGCATCAACTTCAAGATTTTTCAAAGCTAAATGCGCCTGCACCAAAGGCGCCAAGGCATCCTCAGGCATTGCTTTCAGGTGCTGGGCATTCACCCAACGCAGTTTGGTCTCGTCAAACTGCGCAGCACTCTTGCCTAAGTGATCCAGATTGAACCATTGCACAAACTGCTCACGGCTAAAGATTTCATCATCGCCATGGCTCCAGCCCAAACGAGCGAGGTAATTCACCATGGCCTCGGGCAAAAAGCCCTCGTCGCGAAACTGCGTGACCGGCTTGGCACCCGTTCGTTTACTGAGCTTGTCGCCTTGCTCATTAAGCACCGTGGGCAGGTGGGCGTACACCGGCGGTTCATGCGCTAAGGCGCGGAAGATGTGAATTTGACGGGGCGTGTTGTTCACATGGTCGTCGCCGCGAATCACATGCGTGATGGCCATGTCGATGTCGTCGACCACCACGCAGAAGTTGTAGGTAGGTGTGCCATCTGGCCGCGCAATGACCAAGTCGTCGAGTTCGGTGTTGCGAATCTCAATCAAACCCTTGACCTTGTCTTCCCACGACACCACGCCTTGCAAAGGTGTTTTGAAGCGCAACACAGGCTCAACACCCTCTGGTATGGCAGGCAACACCTTACCGGGTTCGGGTCGCCATGTGCCGTCATAACGCGGCTTTTCTTTGGCGGTCATTTGACGTTCACGCAGTGCATCCAATTCGGCCACACTCATATAACAAGGGTAAACATGGCCCGCCGCCGCCAATTGCGCCAGCACATCTTTGTAACGGTCCATGCGCTGCATTTGGTAGAAAGGACCTTCATCATGGCTCAGCCCCAGCCAAGCCATGCCTTGCAAAATCACGTCCACCGCTTCTTGGGAGGATCGCTCCACATCGGTGTCTTCGATGCGCAAAATGAACTTGCCGCCTGTGGCACGGGCAAACGCCCATGGGTACAAGGCCGAACGGATGTTGCCCAGATGGATAAAACCTGTAGGCGACGGTGCAAAGCGGGTACGGGTGCTCATGCGGTGGCTGAAATTAAATCTAAGCCGCGGGACAAATCAGCTTTCAGGTCATCAAGATGCTCCAACCCAACCGCGATACGCACCAAACTTTGCTGAATGCCCGCCAGTTGGCGATTGGCCTCGCTTAAACGGCCATGCGAGGTGCTGCCTGGGTGGGTGATGATGGTTTTCACATCACCCAAATTAGCGGTGATGGACATCAGTTGGGTGCTGTCAATCACAGTGAACGCATTGGCACGACTGTGCGCTACAGACTCACCGACCACATCGAAAGCCAAAACCGGTCCGCCCACGCCAGACTGCTGGGCCATGGCCAGCGCATGCTGAGGATGGCTGGGCAAACCTGGGAAATACACCCCAGCTACTTTGGGATGGTCTTCAAGCCACTCAGCAAGTACAAGCGCTTGGGCTGACTGTGCCTTCATACGCAACGACAAGGTTTCCAAACCTTTCAACACCACCCATGCATTGAAGGGCGACAAACTCATGCCGGCACTGCGCATGACGGGAATGAATTTGTCTTTCACCATCTCTTTGCTGGCACACAAAGCGCCTGCCACCACCCTGCCCTGACCATCAAGGTATTTGGTGCCGGAATGCACCACCACATCGGCACCCAAGGAGATGGGGGTTTGCAAAGCGGGTGTGCAAAAACAGTTGTCAACCGCCAAAACAGCACCCGCTTTTCGCGCAATTTGAGACAACGCCGCGATGTCACAGACCTCGGTCAGCGGATTGGTCGGCGTTTCAGCAAACAGCAAACGGGTGTTGGGTTGAATGGCTTTGGCCCATTCGGACAAATCGGTTTGCGACACAAAAGTGGTTTGCACACCAAACTTGGCAAACTCCGTGCTGAGTAACTTGTGCGTAGACCCAAACACCGAATGCGAGCACACCACATGGTCGCCGCTTTTGAGCAAGGCCATGCACAGCAACAACACCGCTGCCATGCCACTGGCGGTACCCACACAGGCCTCGGAACCTTCAAGGGCAGCCAAGCGCATTTCCATGCTGGCCACAGTCGGGTTGGTAAAACGGGAGTAGATGTAGCCATCTTCCTCGCCAGCGAAACGACGAGCAGCGGTTTCACTGTCAGGCTGTACAAAGCTAGAGGACAGGTAAAGCGCTTCAGAGTTTTCGCCGTACTGCGATTTATCCACAGCAGTGCGAACTGCCAGCGTGTCAAGATGCAAATGGGGGGGTAAGGCGCGTTCGGTCATGGGTAGTTATTGATTGGCATTGGGCAAGGCCAAACGAGAGTTGTCTTCGGCATCTTCTTCGGTATTCACACGTTGTTGGTTCAATCGGGCAATGTCGGCCACGGTGATGTCGCCCGTGATGTAGACCCCATCAAAACACGAGGCATCAAAACCCTTGACTTCAGGCGAACCTGCCAAAGCAGAACGCGATACCGCTTCTCGCATGGCGTTGACTTCTTGGTAAATCAGCGCGTCGCAACCAATGATTTTTCGAATTTCTTCCACGCTGCGATCGTGCGCTACCAACTCTTCGGGGGTAGGCATGTCAATGCCGTATACATTGGGAAAGCGAACAGGCGGCGCGGCACTGGCCAAATACACCTTGTTGGCACCCGCGTCTCTGGCCATTTGCACAATCTCTTTGCTGGTGGTGCCTCGCACGATGGAGTCATCCACCAACAAGACATTGCGGCCCTTGAACTCGCTCACGATGACGTTCAATTTTTGGCGCACTGAGCGCTTTCGCACTGCTTGGCCCGGCATGATGAAGGTACGACCCACATAGCGGTTTTTCACAAAACCTTCGCGGTAAGGCTTGCCCAGCAAATGCGCCAGTTGGGTGGCGCTGGGCCGACTCGATTCTGGAATAGGAATCACCACATCAATTTCAGAAGGCGGCAAGGTAGAGACGACCCGCTTGGCCAAGGTCTCGCCCAAATTGAGCCGCGCTTGGTAGACCGACATGCCGTCCATGGTGGAGTCAGGACGGGCCAAATACACAAACTCAAAAATGCAGGGCATCAACTGAGGGTGAGCAGCACACTGCTGTGCGTGGAGTTGACCTTTTAAGTCAATGTAAACAGCTTCCCCAGGAGCAATATCGCGCACAAAATGGTTGCCAGTACCTTCCAAAGCCACCGACTCGCTGCCTACCATCCAAGTACCATCTGCTCCCTTGCCAATGCACAAGGGGCGAATGCCAAATGGGTCGCGAAAAGCCAACAAGCCGTGACCCGCAATCAGAGCCACCACCGCATAAGAGCCCTTCACACGCTTGTGGACACCTTGAACTGCCGCGAACACATCGGCAGGTGTCAAGACCACGCCACGGGTGGTTTTTTCCAACTCGTGGGCCAACACATTCAGCAAGACCTCCGAGTCGCTTTCGGTATTGATATGGCGATGGTCGGTGGAAAACAACGCTTCTTTCAAGGCTTGCGCATTGGTCAAGTTGCCGTTATGCACCAACACCAAACCGAAAGGCGCGTTCACGTAAAAAGGCTGCGCTTCCTCTTCGCTGTAAGCGTTGCCTGCGGTCGGGTAGCGCACCTGCCCCAAACCAATGTTGCCAGGGAGGGCTCGCATATTTCGGGTACGAAACACGTCCCGCACCATGCCCTTGGCTTTGTGCATGAAAAACTTTTGCTCTAACTGCGTGACGATGCCCGCAGCGTCTTGTCCACGGTGTTGCAATAAAAGCAAAGCATCGTAAATAAGTTGATTCACAGCCGTTTGACTGACCACACCCACAATGCCGCACATCAGAACACCCAACCTTCCAAAGGAGCAGGTAAAAAAGGTTTGAACAACAAAACACCTTGGTGAGCAAGTTGCGCCACCCAAGAGCTTTGCCACAAAGGGTGACGCACTGCAGGGGTTAGCCCGACAACAATGCACAACACCAACAGACTCAAAGCTGCACGGGTCAGCCCAAACGCCGCACCCAATAAACGGTTAACAATGCCCAAACCCACCAAGGACAAAGCACCACTAAGCAGCATGGCAAGCCCTTGGCACACCAGCCAAACCGCCATGAAAACCAAAATCCAAGCAAGCATATAAGACAACGCTGGGGAGGTGTCGCTTAAATCGAGCCAAAGACGGACATCGGGGGCGAAATGGCTGGCAAGTGGAAAACCAAGCAACCATGCCAGCACAGCCAAAGATTCGCGAATCACGCCGCGCCACAAACCTAAACCCACAGACAAGGCGGTCAATGCCAGCAGCACCAAGTCAAGGCTGTTCATTGCTTCAGATGGTCAGCACCGAGGCACTGAGTTGCAATGACTTGATTTTGTCGACTGTTTTTTGGGCTTCTTCTTTGCTGGCAAAAGGGCCTACACGCACACGTATGCGCTTGCCCTCTTTGGTTTGGGCAATGTGGGTATAGGTTTTGATGCCCGCTTTTTCAAGTTTGCTACGTACTTCCTTGGACTTGCTTTCGTCAGCAAACGCACCCACTTGCACGATGAACCTGGGCGCCTTTTCGCCTGACTTAGTGTTGTTGGCATCGGACTTTGAGGGGACTTCTTCCTCTTTAGCTGTAGGCATCACAGAGGGCGGAACCACGGGCTTGGGGGCCACTTCATCAGCTTTTTGTTCAATGGGGAGTTCTGCATCAGGAACTGGTACAGGGGCGGACACAACAGAGGGCGGCGGCGTAGGTGCTTGCGAGGATCGCACCGCGTCTTTGTCAGGCATGTCGATACGGATGTCTGCAGCTACTTCTCTGGGCTTGGTATCAAACACCAAAGGAAAACCAATGACAGCAAGCAAGACCAACACCGTCGCACCAATCAAGCGATGACGGGCTTGGCGTCGCAAGGTGTCAAGGCTTTGGGCAGCGACATCGGCGTTTTTATCATCTGCCGAAGCGTTGCCAGAGGAGCGGGACTTGAAAAATGCCATGTCAGTCAGGTGGGCTTTGGGCAGAAAGGCGGCCCGCTATGCCGTGCTGTAAAACACCGCCAACGGTCAGGAAAGAACCAAAGATCAGAATTCTATCAGTGGGGTTTGCGTCGGCCATGGCCTGAGCTGTGGCGGCAACAGGGTCAGCAAAGGTTTGGGCAGATTGGCCAAGGCGCGGGGCACCAGCTTGCCAAAGCGACTGCAACTGCATTGCCGTGGCTGCACGTGGGGAAGGCAGATCGCAAAAATACCAATGCTCCACCAAAGGCTGCAAGCGTTGCACCATGGCTTGCAGGTCTTTATCAGCCATGGCACCCATCACCGCACGGGTGACAGCAAAGTAGCCCATGGCATCTAGGTTATGCGCCAAGGCCGCTACGGAATGGGGGTTGTGCGCCACGTCCAGCACCACCGCAGGCTGACCTGGCAGCATTTGAAACCGCCCAGACCACTCCACCCTCGACAAGCCCAGCCGAATCGCTTGTGCGGTGACAGGCAAATGGTCTTTCATGGCATGCAAAGCTGCCAGCACACCGGCGGCATTGACCAACTGGTTCACGCCTCTCAAGGCGGGATAGGCCAAGCCAGCCCATGTGCGTCCCGCCCCATGCCAGCGCCATTGCTGCTGGTCACCCGAAAAATGGAAATCGCTGCCCGATTGCCAAACCATCGCACCCACCGTCGCGGCGTGTTGCGCCAAACTGGCGGGGGGATGCGGGTCGCTGACGATGACAGGCTTGCCACCGCGCATGATGCCGGCCTTTTCGCGGCCTATGCTTTCGCGGTCATTGCCCAGCCATTCGGTGTGGTCTAGATCGATGCTGGTGATGATGGCGCAATCGGTGTCGACCACATTCACTGCGTCTAAGCGACCACCCAAGCCCACCTCCAAAATCACCACATCCAAATGGGCGCTGGCCAAGCAACTGAAGATGGCCAATGCGGTGAACTCGAAATACGTCAAGCTGATGTCGCCGCGCATGGCCTCAACTTTGGCGAAATGCTCGGTCAAAACGGACGCCGATGCTGCCTGACCATTGAGCTTGCAGCGCTCCTCGAAAAACACCAAATGCGGCGAAGTGAACATCCCTGTGCGGTAACCTGCTTCGCGCAATATGCATTCGAGCATGGCGCAAGTGGAGCCTTTGCCATTGGTGCCGGCCACGGTAATGACAGGGCAGCCAAATTGCAAGCCCATTTTTTTGGCAACCGCAGCCACTCTTTCCAAGCCCATATCAATGTTTTGCGGGTGTAACCGCTCACAATGGGTCAGCCATTCCTGAAGATTCATACAGTCATTGTCTCTGAAGTTAGCCGAGCTAAACTTGCATCAAGGTCAACCATCAGGCTCACCAAAGCGTTGACTGAGCAGGTTCTTAGTTATTGGAGACTTTATGACACGTTACATCCCCTTGGTTTTGTTGGCTTCTGCTGCTTTCGGTTCTTCAGTAGGTGCACAAGAAGTCGGTCGCGTGATTTCTTCCATGCCCATCATCCAGCAAGTGGCGGTTCCCCGTCAGGTGTGTACACAGCAACAAGTGGCGACCCAGCCCCGCAAATCTGGCGCAGGTTCTGCCATGGGCGCCATCGCTGGCGGCGTGGTGGGTAACGCCATCGGCAAAGGTGAAGGCAATGCCTTGGCCACGGCCATTGGCGTCATTGGTGGTGCCATCTTGGGCGACAAAATCGAAGGCTCGCCCCCTGCTGAAGTTCACAATGTGCAAAGCTGCAGCACCCAAAACTTTTATGAAAACCGCACCGTGGCCTACAACGTGGTTTACGAATTCAACGGCAAGCAGTACAACGTGCAAATGCCACAAGACCCAGGCCCCACTGTGCGCTTGCAAGTCACCCCCATGATTTCTTCCAATCAGTCGGCCCCTCCCAGCGTCCCCTACCCCGCGCAAAACGCCATCCCTCCTGTAGGGTCAGCTCCGCAGGGCTTCTGATAAGCACATCCACTCCCCCAACCGCCTTTGCAGGCGGTTTTTTTTTGCTGTGTCCTAGAATCGCGGCTTTGCTTTTACACATCCGACACCATGCCCACCAAACGGCCCTCACCCAGCAAATCCGATTCCCCCCAACGCGTTGTTCTCGCCTACTCTGGCGGTTTGGACACCTCCATCATCCTGAAATGGCTGCAAGACGAGTACCACTGCGAAGTGGTCACCTTCACTGCTGACATCGGTCAAGGCGAGGAAATCGAGCCTGCACGTGCCAAGGCCATCAAGATGGGCATCAAACCCAGCAACATCTTCATTGAAGACCTGCGCGAAGAGTTTGTGCGTGACTTTGTCTTCCCCATGTTCCGCGCCAATGCGTTGTACGAAGGCGAATACCTGCTGGGCACCTCCATCGCCCGTCCACTCATTGCCAAGCGTTTGGTGGAAATTGCCCGCAAAACCAAGGCCGACGCCATCAGCCATGGCGCGACCGGCAAAGGCAACGACCAGGTACGTTTCGAGTTGGGCGCTTACGCCCTGATGCCCAATGTGAAGATCATCGCGCCTTGGCGTGAATGGGATTTGCTCTCCCGCGAAAAACTCATGCGCTATGCCGACCAGCACGGCATTCCTGTGGATGGTGCCAAGCGCAAAGGCCCCCCACCCTACTCCATGGACGCCAACTTGCTGCACATCAGCTATGAAGGCGGCATCTTGGAAGACCCCAATTACGCCCCAGACGACAGCATGTGGCGCTTGACGGTCAGCCCTGAAAAAGCGCCCAATAAACCGCAAGTCATTGAGTTGACCTACAAACACGGCGACGTGGTGGCGATTGACGGCGTACGTATGAGCCCAGCCAAGGTGCTAACCCACTTGAACACCTTGGGCGGCAAGCACGGCATTGGTCGCTTGGACAAAGTAGAAAACCGCTACGTGGGCATGAAAAGCCGAGGCTGCTACGAAACCCCAGGCGGCACGATTTTGCTATCCGGTCACCGCGCCATCGAGTCCATCACCTTGGACCGTGAAGTTTTGTCGTTGAAAGAAGACCTGATGCCGCGTTACGCCCGTCTGGTTTACAACGGCTATTGGTTCAGCCCCGAGCGTGAATTGCTGCAAGGCCTGATCGACGCCTCGCAAGCCACGGCCAACGGCAAAGTGCGCTTGAAGCTCTACAAGGGCACCATCATGTGCGTGGGCCGCGAAAGCAAAACCGACAGCCTGTTTGACACCCGCATCGCCACGTTTGACGACGATGGTGGCGCTTACAACCAAGCCGATGCTGGCGGGTTTATCAAGCTCAACGCCTTGCGCATGCGCATCGCGGGCAACCTGAAAAACGAACGTGCTGCGCGTGCGGCCAAAACCCCTGTGCGCAAAACCACTGCCAAAAAGAAAGCATGACCATGGTGACCGAACAACTCCAAGGCGCAAGCGTCGCCACCAAAGCCAATGTGTTTTTTGATGGCAAGTGCGTCAGTCATACAGTGACGCTGGCCAATGGCGAGAAAAAATCCGTGGGTGTGGTGCTGGCCGCCACCCTCACTTTCAACACCGCTGCGACTGAAATCATGGAATGCGTGGCGGGTGCTTGCGAGTACAAGTTGGCTGGTTCAGATGCGTGGCAAAAGTCCGGCCCTGGCGACAAGTTCAATGTGGCTGCCAACTCCTCGTTTGAGATCAAGGTCGCAGAGGCTTACCACTACATCTGCCACTTCGGTTGATTGCTTCGCTGCGCTCGCAATGACATCGTCACTGCGAGGAGCGTAGCGACGCGGTAGTCAAGCCAGCAGCCGCGCCTTGGCTGTCGCGTATTCCGCCTTGAGTTGCGCAATAAAAGCTGCGGTACTTTGGATCTTATTGACAGAACCAATGCCTTGACCGCAACCCCAAATGTCTTTCCACGCTTTGGTCTTCTCACCGCCAAAGTCCATCTTGCTGGGGTCGCTCTCGGGCAGGTTTTCGGGGTCCATGCCAGCGTTGCGGATGGAGGGCGCCAAGTAATTGCCATGCACACCGGTGAACAAATTGCTGTAGACAATATCGTCTGAGTTGCTGTCCACAATGCTTTGTTTGTACTCTTGGGCTGCACGTGCCTCGTCGGTAGCGATGAACGCCGAACCGATGTAAGCGAAGTCTGCGCCCATGGCCACAGCGGCAAGAATGGCACTGCCGCTGGCGATGGAACCACTCAGCGCCAAGGGGCCGTCAAACCATTGGCGAATTTCTTGTACCAAGGCAAACGGGCTTTTCACACCCGCATGACCGCCCGCACCTGCCGCCACTGCCACCAGACCGTCTGCGCCTTTTTCAATCGCCTTGTGGGCGAATTTGTTGTTGATGATGTCGTGCAACACCACGCCGCCATAGCTGTGGGCGGCTTGGTTGATTTCCTCACGTGCCCCTAACGAGGTGATGATGACCGGCACCTTGTACTTGACGCACATGGCCATGTCTTCTTCCAAACGCACATTGCTCTTGTGCACGATTTGGTTGATGGCAAAGGGCGCGGCTGGGTTGTCAGGGTGGGCCTTGTTGTGTGCCGCCAGCGCCTCGGTGATTTCGGCTAACCATTCATCCAACTGCGAGAGCGGACGTGCATTCAAAGCCGGCATAGAACCCACCACGCCGTTGATGCACTGGGCAATCACCAACTTGGGATTGCTGATGATGAACAGCGGTGAGCCAATGACAGGGAATTTGAGCGACGCAAGTGCGGGGGGTAATTTAGACATGGGAAATTCCTCGAATTCAGTAAGATTAAAACGCGTCCAACGCCATCTCGGTGACGCTGTCAGCGCCCTCCACGATGCTGTCACGCATACCAGGGGCTTTGCTCAAGATGTGGTCGGCATAAAAACGAGCGGTGGTGATTTTGGCGTGCAAGAAAGCGCTGTCATCTGCGCCTTGGCTGAGGGCCTCTTGGGCGATCAAGAACGACCTGGCCAGCTGCCAACCCGCCAGCACATTGCCAGCGAGCATCAGGTAGGGGACGCTGCCGGCATAAGCTGCGTTGGGGTCGCTGGCTGCGGCTTGCACGATGAAGTCAATCACATCGTCAAAAGCTTGTCTCCCCGCTTCAAGGCGTTTGGCCATCGCCACAGCTGCTGGGCTGCCTTGGTCTTGCAAGGCCACCACGGTTTGCTGCACTTGGGCAGTGATGGCCTTGGCGGTTTTACCGCCATCGCGGGAGGTTTTGCGCCCCACCAGATCGTTGGCCTGAATGGCAGTGGTGCCTTCGTAAATGGTCAGGATCTTGGCGTCGCGGTAGTACTGCGCTGCGCCGGTTTCTTCGATGAAGCCCATGCCGCCATGCACTTGCACGCCCAAGGACGTGACTTCCAAGCTCATCTCGGTGCTGTAGCCTTTGACCAGTGGCACCAAAAATTCATAGAAGGCATTGTTCTGTTTGCGCGTGTCGGCATCGGGGTGGTGGTGAGCGGCGTCAAAAGCCGCAGCGGCGACTGATGCCATGGCGCGGCAGCCTTCGGTGTAGGCACGCATGGTCATCAGCATGCGGCGCACATCGGGGTGGTGAATGATGGGGCCTGCGGCGGGCAAGCTGCCGTCCACCGGGCGGCTTTGCACGCGGTCACGGGCGTATTGCACGGCACGCTGGTACGAACGCTCGGCAATCGCGATGCCCTGCACGCCCACCGCATAACGGGCGGCGTTCATCATGATGAACATGTATTCGAGGCCGCGGTTTTCCTGACCCACCAAATACCCCACGCCGCCGCCGTTGTCGCCAAACTGCAGCACGGCTGTCGGGCTGGCCTT
>CAMCWS010000042.1 GCA_945882755.1 Bordetella parapertussis
ATCTTTGCGGGCAGCGGGTAGTCGTCAGCCAACTTTTCCAACACCTCTTCATCGGTGCTGCGCGCACCGGTGGCGGTTTTTTTGATCACCGGCAAACCGAGTTTGTCGAAAAAGATTTCACCCAGTTGCTTGGGTGATGCGAGGTTGAACGGTTGACCCGCGATTGCATAGGCCTCTTGTTCGAGCTGCATGATGCGCTGGCCCAAGCTGTGGCTTTGCGCGGCCAAGGTGGGCGCGTCAATCAACACGCCATTGCGTTCGATGCGGTAGAGGGCTTCGCTGCTGTCGATTTCCAGTTGGTAGATGAACCTCAGCTTGTCGTCGGCTTGCAAGAGCGGCCACAAGCGTTGGTGCACAGCCAAAGTGAAATCCGCGTCTTCACAGGCGTAGTGCGACGCTTTGGCCACATCCACTTGGGAAAATGAAATTTGGTGCAAGCCTTTGCCGCACAGGTCTTCAAAAGACAAACCTTTGCGGCCCAAGTGCCGATCGGCCAAGCTCTCCAAACCATGGGGTTTGTGGACCTCCAGCACATAGCTTTGCAGCATGGTGTCGTGCACATAGCCTTGCACCTCGATGCCATGGTTGGCCAACACATGGCGGTCGTATTTCACATGCTGGCCCAGTTTGTGTTTCGCGGGGTTTTCCATCCACGGTTTGAGCTTGGCCAGCACCTCAGCCAGTGGCAATTGCGTGGGCGCATCGGCGGCGTTGTGGCCCAAGGGGATGTAAGCAGCAGCGCCTTGGGTGATGCACACGCTGATGCCCACGATTTGCGCTTGCATTTCCACCAGCGAGGTGGTTTCGGTGTCCAAGGCCACCAAGTCGGCAGCTTCTATCTTTTGCAACCACGCATCAAAACTCGCCCAATCAAGCACGGTGTCGTAGTGCACCTCGGCGCTCACCGCGGGTGCGGGTGCATCGAACAACACATCCACCTCACCCACGCCCGAATCGCTCAACGGGCCACGGGCGGCTTTGGCGGAAGGATCAGCACCCTCGCCCGCTTCCAATGCAGTGACCAAGCCTTTGAAGCCGTATTGCTTGTAAAAATCAATCAAGCCCGCAGAGTCGGGCGCTTGCATGACCACACCCTCCAACGAAGGCAGGCCCGCAACGTGGGCGCTCAAATCGCAATCGGTTTTCATGGTGACGAGTTGCCGGCCGGTGGGCAGCCAGTCCCGCGCTTGACGCAGGTTTTCACCGGCCACGCCTTTGATCTCGTCAGATCGGGCCATCAAGGCTTCGAGCGAGCCGTATTCCAGCAGCCATTTGGCAGCGGTTTTGGGGCCGACCTTGGCCACGCCGGGCACGTTGTCCACCGTGTCGCCCACCAAGGTTTGGTAGTCAATCATGAGCGACGGTGGCACGCCAAACTCTTCGGTAACACCCGCCACATCGCGCTTTTTGCCATTCATGGTGTCGATGATGGTGATTTGCTCATTCACCAATTGGCTCAAGTCTTTGTCGCCGCTGGAGACAATGACCTGCACGCCTTGTTGCGCCGCCATGTGGGCCAAGGTGGCGATCACATCGTCGGCTTCAACGCCGGGCACATCCAAGAGTGGCCAACCCATGAGCCTGACCAAGCGGTGGATGGGCTCGATTTGGCTGCGCAAATCGTCGGGCATGGGTGAGCGCGTGGCTTTGTATTGCGGGTAAATGTCATCGCGAAAGGTCGGGCCTTTGGCATCAAACACGCACACCGCATGGTGCGTGGGGTACTCGCGGCGCAAGCTTTGCAACATATTGACCATGCCACGAATCGCGCCCGTGGCTTGGCTGGCCGGGTCGTTGCGGTCCACCCGCAAATCGGGCATGGCATGAAAGGCGCGGTACAAATAGCTGGAAC
This sequence comes from Bordetella parapertussis, assembly GCA_945882755.1. Taxonomy (GTDB): domain Bacteria; phylum Pseudomonadota; class Gammaproteobacteria; order Burkholderiales; family Burkholderiaceae_C; genus Limnohabitans. Next base: position 1,853 of record CAMCWS010000042.1, read on the forward strand.
CGTCAACCAGCAACAGGGTGGGTATGTCTTGCATGGAAGGATTGTGCCTACAATCCGCCATCTTCTCCCAGCAGCTGCTCAACTCAATACACCATGGCCGTTTTCACCGAAGTTTCTGAGCAGCAAGCCAGCGATTTATTGACCCAACTGGCGCTTGGTGAGTTGGTGTCCTTGGAAGGCATCAGCAGCGGCATTGAAAACACCAACTATTTTTTGACCTCCGACCAAGGCGAGTATGTGCTGACCTTGTTCGAGCGACTCACCCGCGAGCAGCTACCCTTTTATTTGCACTTGATGAAGCATCTGGCGGACCAAGGCATCGCCGTGCCTGCACCCCAAGCCAATGCTCAAGGTGACATATTGCTCAGCGTGGGGGGCAAACCAGCAGCTGTTGTCAATCGCTTGGCAGGCAGCTCGCAACTGGACCCCAGCCCTGCACACTGCCACGCCATGGGTGCCAGCTTGGCGCAGATGCATCTGGCGGCACGCAGTTACGAGCATCAACAACCCAATTTGCGCGGCCTTGCGTGGTGGAACCAAACCGTTCCAGCCATACTGCCTTTCCTAAGCGAGTCGCAAGCAACCACCTTGCAGCATGAGTTGGCTTTTCAAAACCATGTTCAATCATCTTTTGCTTACACAGCTTTACCCAAAGGCGCTGTCCATGCAGATGCCTTTCGCAACAATGTGATGTTTGTTGACGATCAGTTAAGCGGGGTTTTTGATTTTTATTTTGCAGGCGTGGACAGTTGGTTGTTTGATTTGGGCGTGTGCTTGAACGACTGGTGCATCGATTTAGGGAGCGGCGCTTTTGACGCAGATCGGTTGTCTGCCATGTTGCAGGGGTATGAAGAAATTCGTCCTCTGGCTAGCGCAGAGAGAGCGCTTTTCAACCCCATGCTGCGGGCGGCAGCCTTGCGTTTTTGGATTTCCCGTTTGTGGGATTTTCATTTGCCCCGAGAAGCCAGCCTGCTGCAAGCACACGACCCTGGGCATTTTGAACGCGTGCTGCTTGAGCGTCTTCACAACCCTGTCACACTCTGATCTATGAAACTTCAAATTGTTACTGCGCGTACCGGAGTGGCTTGGGTCAAGGAAGGCATTCGCACGTTTTGGCGTCAACCTTTGGCCCTGAGTGGTTTGTTTTTTGTTTTTCTAGGCTTGATATCACTGACTTCTTTGCTGCCCTATGTAGGCGCATTTGCCGGCTTGATCCTTTTGCCCACGATGTCCTTGGGTTTGATGGCTGCGTCGCGTGAAGCCGTGCTTGGCAAATTCCCCATGCCTTCTGTTTTGTTCATTGGCTTTCGTGAAGGTCCGATACAAACCCAACGGATGCTGCTGATTGGCTTTTGCTATGCAGTGTTGTTTTGCTTGATTTTGGCTTTATCGTCTTTGATGGATGGTGGTGAATTTGCCCGTATGTACTTATTAGGGGCCGAAATCAATGAAACCATCGCCACTGACAGCCGTTTTCAAGATGCCGTGATGTTTTCACTGGTGCTGTATTTGCCGCTCTCGGCTTTGTTTTGGCACGCACCGGCGTTGATTCATTGGCATAAACAACCCGTGGCAAAAAGTCTGTTTTTCAGCATCGTGGCCTGCGTGAGCAACTGGCGTGCCTTTGCGCTGTTTGGTTTGACTTGGGTTTTGATTTTTGTCACCACCAGCCTGATCTTGAGCCTCATCAGCATGCTGACGGGCGATGGTCAACTCACTTTGATGCTGTTATTACCCGCCATGTTGATGATGTCGGCGATGTTTTTCACATCCTGCTATTTCAGTTTCAGAGACTGTTTTATCAGCGAACCCGTGCTGGCTTAAACCTGCGTCAGTTTGGCCACCGACAGGGCCAACCACTTCACCCCATGGCGTGCAAATTTCACTTGGGCTCGTGCATCCTCACCAAGCCCTTCCACAGACACCACCGCACCCTCGCCAAATTTGGTGTGGAACACTTGCAACCCAGCGCGTACCCATGCGTTGGGGCCACTGGCTTGGGGCGCAGCACGTTGCGCAATGCTGGGTGGCGTTTGGGTGTAATAACCCGCTCGGTTGTTGTCTGCATGACCAAAACCAGCTGGCCGCGAGCCCCACATCGCAGGCGCTAAACCTGTTTGGGGCGTCAACCACTTCAAGGTGTGCTCGGGCATCTCATCAAAGAAACGGCTCTTGATGTTGTAGCGGGTTTGGCCATGCAACATGCGGGTTTGCGAATGGCTGAGGTAAAGCCGCTTGCGTGCACGGGTGATGGCCACATACATTAGGCGACGTTCTTCCTCCAAGCCTTCAAAGTCGCTCATGGCGTTTTCATGCGGGAACAAACCTTCTTCCAAGCCGGTGATGAACACGCAATCGAATTCCAAGCCTTTGGCCGCATGCACTGTCATGAGCTGCACCGCGTCTTGGCCCGCTTGGGCTTGGTTGTCGCCCGACTCCAAAGCCGCATGGGTGAGGAAGGCCGCCAAGGGTGACAAGGTCTCGCCGGTTTCTTGGTTGGGGGTGACCGCGCCTTTCGCTGCTTGAGCCGCTGCAAAGTCAGCTTGGCTTTGCATGGCCTCGTCCACGGGCAAGGCCACCGCGTCTTTGCCAAACCCTTCTTGGGTGACAAAACTCTCTGCCGCGTTCACCAACTCTTGCAAGTTCTCCACCCGGTCTGCGCCTTCACGCTCGGCCTGGTAGTGCTCGATCAGCTTGCTGTGGTCCAACACCATCTCGATGATTTGCCTCAGGGTTTGTCCTTGCGTTTGTTCGCGTAGCACATCGATCTTGGCGACAAAGGCCGAGATGTTGGCTCCCGCTTTGCCGCCGATGGTGCTGACCGCATCGTGCAGCGGACAACCACTGGCACGGGCCGCATCTTGCAACTGTTCGATGCTGCGCGTCCCGATGCCGCGTGGCGGGAAATTCACCACCCGTAAAAAACTGGTGTCGTCGCGTGGGTTTTCCAGCAAGCGCAAATAGGCCAGTGCGTGTTTGATCTCAGCGCGCTCAAAAAACCGCAAACCGCCATACACCCGGTAAGGCATGGCTGCATTGAACAAGGCGGTTTCAATCACCCGGCTTTGCGCGTTGCTGCGGTAGAGCACCGCCACCTCACTGCGCGAGGCCACGCCTTGGTGGCCATCGCCATCGCGCCCATCACGCAAGAGTTGCTTGATCTCTTCCACCATCCAATTGGCTTCAGCCAAGTCGCCGGTGGACTCCATCACCCGAACCGGTTCACCCGCGCCTTGGATGGTGTGCAGGTTTTTGCCCAAACGGGTTTTGTTGTGCTTGATGAGTTCGTTGGCTGTGTCCAAGATATGGCTGTAGCTGCGGTAGTTTTGCTCAAGCTTGATTTGATGCCGCACCTGGTACTCGCGAACAAAGTCGGCCATATTGCCCACGCGTGCCCCGCGAAACGCGTAAATGCTTTGGTCATCGTCACCCACGGCCAGCACCGAACTGCTGGGGCCACTGAGCAACTTGATCCAAGCGTATTGAAGTCGGTTGGTGTCTTGGAACTCGTCAATCAAGATATGCGTAAAGCGCTGTTGGTAATGCTCACGCAATGCATCGTTGTCGCGCAGCAGTTCGTAGCTGCGCAACATCAACTCGCCAAAATCCACCACGCCTTCGCGCTGACATTGGTCTTCGTAGAGTTGATAAATCTCGACCTTTTGGCGTGTCTCGGCATCGCGCACTTGCACATCTTTGGGACGTTGACCGTCCTCTTTGCAACCCGCAATAAACCATTGCAACTGTTTAGGCGGAAAGCGTTCGTCATCAATAGCATGCTGCTTGACCAAGCGCTTCACCGCAGACAACTGGTCTTGGGTGTCCAAAATTTGAAAGGCTTGCAGCAAGTTGGCCATCTTCCAATGCGCACGCAAAAAACGGTTACACAAGCCATGAAAAGTGCCAATCCACATGCCGCGCACATTGACCGGCAGCATGGCACCCAAGCGGGTCAGCATTTCTTTGGCGGCCTTGTTGGTAAAGGTCACGGCCATCAAACTGCCAGCACTGGCTTGTCGGGTCTGCAGCAACCAAGCAATGCGGGTGGTGAGCACACGGGTTTTGCCAGAACCAGCACCTGCGAGTATGAGTGCATGCTCGGCGGGCAAGGTGACAGCTGCTAATTGCTCATCATTCAAACCCTGCAGCAAAGGACTTTGCAGAGCGTGCGCAACAGCGGCGGGAGATGGGTCAGATGAAAGCATGGCTAGATTGTAGGCAGGCCTAGTTTGGATTCTGCGTAGAATCAATCACCGAGCCCAAGAATCTTGCAGCTCGGTTAGTTCATCAGCTATACCGACCAAGCCCCAAGCGCTCAAGCCTGTCATTTTTTGGAGCTTGGAACGTGGAAATTTTTGATTACGACAATATTCTTTTGCTGCCCCGCAAATGCCGTGTGCAAAGCCGCTCGGAATGCGACACCTCAGTCACTCTAGGTCAACACAGTTTTCGCTTGCCCGTGGTGCCAGCGAACATGAAGACTGTGGTGAATGAAAGCATTTGCGAATGGCTGGCCCACAACGGCTATTTTTATGTGATGCACCGTTTCGATTTGGACAATGTGAAGTTTGTGAAAGATTGCAAAGTCAAAAATATCTTTGCATCCATCTCTTTGGGTGTCAAACAAGCAGATTACGACACCGTGGCGCAGTTATTGGCACTGGGTTTGGTACCCGACTACATCACGATTGATATCGCGCATGGCCATTCCGACAATGTGCAGCGCATGATTGCGCACCTCAAAGAAAAAATGCCTTCTGCATTTGTGATTGCTGGCAATGTGGGTACGCCCGAGGCCATCATCGACTTAGAAAACTGGGGTGCGGATGCCACCAAAGTAGGCATTGGACCTGGTAAGGTATGTATCACCAAACTCAAAACCGGTTTCGGTACCGGTGGTTGGCAGTTGTCTGCCCTCAAGTGGTGTGCGCGGGTCGCCACCAAGCCCATCATTGCGGATGGCGGCATTCGCGAGCACGGCGACATCGCCAAAAGCATTCGTTTTGGTGCGTCCATGGTGATGATCGGCTCCATGCTGGCCGGTCACGAAGAAAGTCCTGGACAAACCGTGGAAGTCGATGGCAAGTTGTACAAAGAGTACTACGGTTCCGCCTCAGATTTCAATAAAGGTGAATACAAACACGTGGAAGGCAAACGTATTTTGGAGCCCATCAAAGGCCAACTGCAAGACACCATGCGTGAAATGCAAGAAGACCTGCAAAGCTCGATTTCCTATGCGGGTGGAACCAAATTGCTGGACATTCGCAAAGTGAACTATGTGATTTTGGGTGGTGCCAATGATGGCGAACACCTGCTGATGTAAGCTGAGACCATGACCACACTCAAAGCCCCCGAACTCCTTTTGCCTGCGGGCTCGCTCGACAAGATGCGTGCTGCCTACGACTTTGGTGCCGATGCTGTTTACGCAGGCCAACCCCGTTACAGCTTGCGTGCGCGCAACAACGAATTCCGCTTAGAGCAAATTGGCATCGGCATTGCCGAAGCCCATGAGCGCGGCAAGAAGTTTTTCGTCACCAGCAATTTGCTGCCGCACAACGACAAGGTGCGCACCTATATGCGCGACATCGAACCTGTCATTGCCATGAAGCCCGATGGCCTGATCATGGCCGACCCTGGTCTGATCATGATGGTGCGTGAGAAGTGGCCCGAGGTACCCATTCATTTGTCGGTGCAAGCGAACACAGTGAACTGGGCCGCAGTGAAGTTTTGGCAAAAGGTGGGCGTGACCCGCATCATCTTGTCGCGTGAACTCAGCTTGGACGAGATTGAAAAAATCCGCCAAGAATGCCCCGACATGGAACTCGAGGTGTTTGTGCATGGCGCTTTGTGCATCGCCTACTCGGGCCGTTGCTTGTTGTCGGGTTACTTCAACCGCCGCGACCCCAACCAAGGCACTTGCACCAATGCCTGCCGTTGGGGCTACAGCACCCAAGCCAGTACCAGCAACCCCAACACGGGTGAGGCCATGGCCATCCCGATGGAAACCGACTTCGACTTTGCCAAGTCGCAACAAGAAGCCGAGCAAAGTTTCTCAGCTTGTGGTGATGGTGTGCGTCATCCTGCAGCGGACAACATTTATTTGCTAGAAGACAAAGGTCGCCCTGGCCAACTCATGCCCATCATGGAAGACGAGCACGGCACCTACATCATGAACAGCAAAGATTTGCGTGCAGTGGAGTATGTCGAGCGCCTGGCCCAAATTGGTGTCGATTCCCTCAAGATTGAGGGTCGTACCAAGAGCTTGTATTACGTCAGCCGAACTGCTCAGGTCTATCGCCGTGCGATTGACGATGCGGTGGCTGGCAGGCCTTTCAACCCCGAACTCATCACCGAACTCGATGGTTTAGCCAACCGTGGTTACACCGCTGGTCTGCTGGATCGCCGCCCCGCCAACGATTACCAAAACTATGAAACCGGTCACTCAGTCGGTCACCGCAGCCAGTTTGTGGGTGAAGTGCGTGGTGTTGCCGATGGTTGGGCTGAAATCGAAACCAAAAATAAATTTTCAGTGGGCGACCGCATTGAAATCATTCACCCCAGTGGCAACCGCGTCGTCACGCTGGAACAGATGAAAGACAAAAACGGTACGGCCATTGAAGTGGCTGCAGGAAGCCCCACGCATGTGTGGATTCCCATGGAAGGTCCAGCCGACGGCGGTTTGTTGGCGCGGCTTTTATAAGGCCTTGGCTGTTTCCACGTACTCTTCAATTTGATCGAAATTCAAGTACTTGTAAATCTTGCTGCCATCGGCGTTGATCACGCCCATGTCGGCCAAGTACTCGGCTTGCGTGGGAATGCGCCCAAGCTTGGAGCAAATCGCTGACAGCTCGGCCGAGCCCAAATACACATTGGTGTTTTTGCCCAAACGGTTGGGGAAGTTGCGGGTGCTGGTGGACATCACCGTCGCGCCCTCTTTCACCTGCGCTTGGTTGCCCATGCACAGGCTGCAACCGGGCATTTCCATGCGAGCGCCAGCATTGCCGAACACGCCATAGTGGCCTTCTTCGGTGAGTTGCTGCGCGTCCATTTTGGTGGGCGGGGCCATCCACAGCTTCACTGGAATATCACGCTTGCCTTCCAGCAATTTGGAAGCCGCACGGAAGTGGCCGATGTTGGTCATGCACGAACCAATGAACACCTCGTCGATCTTGGCGCCGGACACATCGCTCAAGGTCTTGGCGTCATCGGGATCGTTGGGGCAGCACACGATGGGCTCTTTGATCTCGCTCAAATCGATCTCGATCACCTCGGTGTACTCGGCGTCTTTGTCGGCTTGCAAGAGTTGCGGATTGGCCAACCAAGCCTCCATGGCTTGGATGCGACGGCCAATGGTGCGGGCGTCTGCATAGCCTTGGGCGATCATGTTCTTGAGCAACACGATATTGCTGTTGATGTACTCGATGACCGGCTCTTTGTTCAGGTGCACGGTGCAACCAGCGGCACTGCGCTCGGCAGAGGCGTCGGACAACTCAAAGGCTTGCTCCACCTTCAAATTGGGCAGGCCTTCGATTTCCAAAATGCGGCCCGAGAAAATGTTTTTCTTGCCTTTTTTCTCCACCGTCAACAAACCTTTTTTGATCGCGTACAAGGGAATGGCATGCACCAAATCACGCAGGGTGACCCCTGGTTGCATTTGGCCTTTGAAGCGCACCAAAACGCTCTCAGGCATGTCCAAAGGCATCACGCCGGTGGCAGCGGCAAACGCCACCAAACCCGAACCCGCTGGGAAACTGATGCCCACAGGAAAGCGGGTGTGGCTGTCGCCACCGGTGCCCACGGTGTCGGGCAACAACATGCGGTTGAGCCAGGAGTGGATGATGCCGTCGCCGGGCTTCAAGCTGATGCCGCCGCGGTTGCTGATGAACTCGGGCAATTCGTGGTGCATCTTCACGTCAACAGATTTGGGATAAGCCGCTGTGTGGCAAAACGATTGCATCACCAAATCGGCGCTGAAGCCCAAACACGCCAAGTCTTTCAACTCGTCGCGGGTCATGGGGCCGGTGGTGTCTTGCGAGCCCACCGAGGTCATGCGCGGTTCGCAATAGGTGCCGGGCAACACGCCTTGGCCCTCGGGCAAACCGCAAGCGCGGCCCACCATTTTTTGCGCCAGTGTGAAACCTTTGCCGTGGCCTTTCGGAACAGCGGGTAAGCGGAACAAGGTCGATGGCGGCAGACCCAAGGCTTCACGCGCTTTGGCGGTCAGGCCGCGACCAATGATCAAGGGGATGCGGCCACCAGCACGCACTTCGTCAAACAACACATCGCTCTTAACGGTGAAGCTGGCGATTTCTTTGCCGTCTTTGAACGCCTTGCCTTCGTAGGGGCGCAACTCAACCACATCACCCATGTTCATTTGGCTCACATCCAACTCGATGGGCAAAGCACCCGCATCTTCCATGGTGTTGTAAAAAATCGGGGCAATTTTGCTGCCCAAACACACACCGCCAAAACGCTTGTTGGGCACAAAAGGAATGTCTTCGCCGGTGAACCACAGCACGCTGTTGGTGGCCGATTTGCGGCTCGATCCGGTGCCCACCACATCGCCCACATAGGCCACCAGATGGCCACGAGCCCGCAGGTCTTCAATGAATTTGATGGGGCCACGTTTGCCGTCTTCTTCGGGGGTGATGCCGTCGCGTTTGTTTTTCAGCATGGCCAAGGCGTGCAAAGGAATGTCGGGTCGGCTCCAGGCATCGGGCGCGGGAGACAAATCGTCGGTGTTGGTCTCGCCAGTGACTTTGAGCACCGACAGCGTGATGCTTTGGGGCACTTCGGGACGGCTGGTGAACCACTCGGCATCGGCCCATGACTGGACAACGGCTTTGGCCAAGGTATTGCCTTTGTCGGCCTTTTCTTTGACGTCGTGAAATTGGTCAAACATCAGCAGGGTTTTTTTCAAACCTTCGGCGGCGATGGGGGCGCAGCTTGTGTTGTCGAGCAAATCAATGAGCGGCGTGAGGTTGAACCCCCCCAGCATGGTGCCCAACAACTCCGTGGCTTTTTCGGGGCTGAGCAAAGCGCATTTTTCAGTGCCATGGGCAACCGCCGCCAAATAGCTGGCCTTGACCTTGGCCGCATCGTCCACACCCGCAGGAACGCGGTGGGTGATGAGGTCCACCAAGGTGGCTTCTTCGCCCTTGGGCGGGTTTTTCAACAACTCGATGAGTTCGCCAGTTTGCTTGGCGCTCAATGGCAAGGGGGGAATGCCCAAAGCAGCGCGTTCGGCCACATGGTCACGGTAGGTTTTCAACATTGCAAGCTCCAAAAAAAATCAACGGTTGTTTGAATTGGCTTCTAGCAAATCGGGGCGAGCAGAAGCGGGAATTTGTTTAACTGCGGTTTTTTGCGCAGGGCTTTGGCATTCATCTGCCAAGCGTTGCGAACGCACAGAATCCATCAGCATGGATTTTTCTGAGGTTTGAATCCAGACTGCGCCGGTGTGGTCGTCCTCCAGACGAACCGCACCTGAAGCGGTGGGCACAGGCGTCAAGTGGTAAACACGTTTGTTCATTTTCAAAATAAAGCGCCCAGGCAATGCGGTGTTGGGCCACAACATGATCATTTTGCGGTCCTCACAAACAAGTGCACCGGTGTGTACGGTGGCCGCGATCGACAGCACCTCTTTGGATACCTCTTGGGCCGCCAAAGGCGTGGACAGGGAAAACATCAACAAACCCACGCTGACAGTGATCGGCAAAAGTTTTCTCATGACGCGCCCCTTTTGTTCATTATTGGAAATACACCAAAGCATGCGCCGGCAAACCATGCCCTGTTGCATGCGCTCTTTCTAACACGGACCAAAAAAAGCGGTAACTGGCGCGGTCATGCAACTGACCGCCCTGTTGAATAGGTGCCCAGTCGGCTTCAACAGCCGCTTGCAAAATATCCGCGGCTTGTTCAACCTCAACCGCTGAAGGAGAAAACGCCGCCAAGATGGGACGCACTTGGCTTGGGTGAATGCTCCACATGCGCGTAAAACCAAATTCGTAGGCTGCGCGACTTGCGGCGGTTTGCATGGCTTGGGCATCGTTGAATTCCGTCACCACGCAATGCGATGGCGTTTTGCCATGGGCATGGCAAGCACTGGCAATCGACAGTTTTGCTTGCACAACCAAGGGATGGCTGAACTGTCCCGCTACACCCATGGCAGAGGCCGGCACTGCGCCACCATGGGCTGACACAAAGTCCATCAAACCAAAACTCAACGATTGAACGCGGGGGTGGGCCGCAATTTCAAAAGCGTTGTGTACTGCCAGCGGTGACTCAATCAAGGCATGCAAAGGCAAATGGGCGCCACCGGTTACATCGATGGCTTGCACTGCTGCGTGAATGTCCGCCACAGACTCCACCTTGGGCAACATGATGTGAGACCACCGAGAACGCGCCTGTCCAACCAAGATGGCAATATCTTGTTCAAAAGCAGGATGACCCAAGGGGTGTACACGAACCGCTACACGGGCATCGGGGACGGCGCTGGCAGCCAAGCTGAGCACCAATTCAGCATGGTCCTTTTCGCCACCCACGGGCGCACCGTCTTCGCAATCCAAGGTGACGTCCATGACGCCCACACCAAATTCTTGGTGCAACTCGGCCTGCAACTGCAGGCTTTTGCGCATACGTGCCTCCACGCCGCTGTAGTGGTCACAGACGGGCAACACCCTAGCGGCGGCTTGCGCACCCAGCAAGACCTCGCGAGGATGTTTCATGTCTACGTCAACCCGTCCTTATTAAAGCAAATGGGCCACACCGGCTTGCTCGTCGGTCAGTTCTTTGAGTGTTTTATCAATGCAGCTTTGGCTGAAAGCATCGATGGCCAAACCTTCGACCACTTTGTATTCGCCGTTGTCACAAGTGACAGGGAAACCAAACATCACATCTTTGGGAATGCCATACCAACCTTGTGAAGGGATGCCCATGGTGACCCATTGACCGTGGGTGCCCAGTGCCCAGTCACGCATATGGTCAATTGCCGCATTGGCCGCTGAGGCTGCTGAAGAAAGTCCACGTGCTTCAATGATGGCGGCTCCACGCTTGCCGACGGTGGGCAAAAACACGGTTTCATTCCACACGTGGTCGTTGATCATGTCTTTCACCGATGAGCCATCGATGGTGGCGAAGCGGTAATCGGCATACATGGTGGGCGAATGGTTGCCCCACACACACAGCTTGTGGATGCTGGCCACTGGCTTGCCGGTTTTGGCAGCGATTTGGCTCAAGGCACGGTTGTGGTCCAGGCGCAGCATGGCGGTGAAGTTGCCTGGCTTTAAGTCGGGTGCCGACTTCATGGCGATGTAGGCATTGGTGTTGGCGGGGTTGCCCACCACCAGCACTTTGACGTTGCGTGAAGCCACTGCGTTCAAGGCTTTGCCTTGGGCGGTGAAGATGGCGCCATTGATGGCCAACAGTTCTGCGCGCTCCATGCCAGGGCCGCGGGGACGCGAACCCACCAGCAAGGCGTAATCGGTGTCTTTGAAAGCCGTCATGGGGTCGGCATGTGCCTCCATGCCTGCCAGCAAAGGAAAGGCGCAGTCTTCCAACTCCATCATCACGCCTTTGAGGGCTTTTTGCGCTTTTTCGTCAGGGATTTCAAGCAGTTGCAAGATCACCGGCTGGTCTTTGCCCAGCATTTCGCCAGAGGCAATACGGAACAACAAGGCGTAGCCAATTTGGCCTGCTGCGCCTGTGACGGCAACGCGAACGGGGGGTTTACTCATGACAATCTCCGGGATAAATTAAAACAAAAATATAAAAATTCAAAGGCGTCAACTGGAAGACATGTGTCTTATAGAAGATATGATAACGTCTATGTTCTCTTCCTTTCTGACAAGCCACATTTCTCTGCACCATGAGTACTGAAACCAGCTTCGCTCCCTCTGCGCCTGTAGCAGGGATGGCGCCTGCCTTCAGTCCACTTTATCAGCAGATCAAGGCGCTGGTTTTGCAAAGCCTGCAAAGCGGTGAGTGGAAGCCAGGTGAGCCCATTCCCAGCGAATTCGAATTGGCGGCCCGCTACAAAGTCAGCCAAGGTACGGTGCGCAAAGCCATTGACGAATTGGCGCAAGACAATTTGCTGATACGCCGCCAAGGCAAGGGCACGTTTGTGGCCACCCATGCGGAGCAACAGGTCCAGTACCGTTTTTTAAAACTCAAACCCGACCACGGCGACCTCAACAGCCAAGGACCAGCTGAACGACTCATCATCGATTGCAAACGCACCCGCGCCAATAACGATGTGGCCAAAGCCCTGCGCCTGCGCGGTGGCGACGCGGTGCTGCAACTGCGCAGGGTGCTTTCTTTTGGTGGTATCCCCATCATTTTGGAAGATATCTGGTTGCCTGGTGGCCCTTTCAAAGGCTTGACCGCCGAGCGCTTAAGCGCTGACCAAGGCCCCATGTACGCCTTGTTTGAAACCGAATTTGGCATACGCATGGTGCGAGCGCAAGAGCGCTTAAGAGCCGTCAACCCCAGCAATGAGGAGGCAAAGTTGCTGCAGATCGAACAAAACCTGCCTTTGTTGAGTGTGGAGCGACTGGCTTTCACCTACCACGACACACCCATGGAGTGGCGCCGCGGTCTTTACCGAACTGACACCCACTATTACGACAATGAATTGAACTGAATCCCCCTGTCAGGCTGGGTTGGCATTCATTTTTGTGCATTGCAATAGAATGAAAAAAACCAACAGGCTCAGACACCACTCCAACGATGTTTACCAGCACATGTCCTACAGCCAGAAAGCCCACCCTATGACAGAACCCGTCCACAACAGGCCAGAATTTCGCAATATCAACGCTTTTGCGGACTTGCCTTCTTACCGTTTGCCTGCCGCTGGTTGGGTGTCCATATTGCACCGCATCAGTGGCGCCCTGATGTTTTTGTTGCTGCCCTTCATCATTTGGCTTTTTGACAAATCAATTTCCTCCGAGATTTCCTTTGCCAAGTTCAAGGCAGCTTTCAACATTGGCATCGGGCTTTACCCCGCTTGGTTCATCAGCTTGGTGACACTGGCCTTGGTTTGGGCCTATTTGCACCATTTGATTGCGGGTCTGCGCCATTTGTACATGGACGCGACGCACAGCGTCGACAAAGCTTTCAGCCACCGCAGTGCTGTTTTCACACTGGTACTCAGCCTGGGTTTGACTGTGCTGTTGGGTGCCAAGTTGTTTAGCGTTTATTGATTTCAGGAAAACCGACGATGACAGATTCAATAACAACAAAGCGAGTGGTGGTTGGTGCTCACTATGGTTTGCGCGACTGGCTGGCGCAACGCATCACGGCGGCCTTGATGGCCTTGTTCACACTGCTGGTGCTGGTGCAAGTCATCTTCACCCGTGGCGAAATTGGCTATGACCTGTGGGCAGGCATCTTCAATCCGCAATGGATGCGTGCGCTGACATTTACGGTCATTTTGGCCCTCACCTACCACGTGTGGGTGGGTATGCGTGACATTTGGATGGACTACATCAAGCCGGTTGGCATCCGCTTGGGTCTGCAAATTTTCACTATGGTTTGGTTGCTGTCTTGCATGGGTTGGGCAGTTCAGGTTCTTTGGAGACTTTGATTGATGACACGCTCTTCTCTTCCCCGCCGCCGCTTTGATGTGGTCATCGTTGGTGCCGGTGGCTCCGGTATGCGTGCCTCCCTGCAACTGTCTCGAGCAGGCCTGAATGTGGCTGTTTTGTCCAAAGTGTTTCCTACCCGCTCACACACCGTGGCGGCGCAAGGCGGCATTGGAGCGTCGCTGGGCAATATGTCCGAAGACAACTGGCACTTCCACTTTTACGACACCGTCAAAGGATCGGACTGGCTGGGCGACCAAGACGCTATTGAATACATGTGCCGCGAAGCACCCAAGGTGGTGTATGAGCTAGAGCACATGGGCATGCCGTTTGATCGCAATGCCGATGGCACGATTTACCAGCGCCCCTTTGGCGGTCACACTGCTAACTACGGTGAAAAATCGGTGCAACGTGCATGCGCTTCAGCCGACCGAACTGGCCACGCCATGTTGCACACGCTTTACCAACAAAACATCCAATCCCACACCAATTTCTTTGTGGAATGGATGGCACAAGACATCATCCGCGACGCCGAGGGTGATGTGGTGGGTGTCACAGCACTAGAGATGGAAACCGGTGATGTGCATATTTTGGAAGCCAAAACTGTGTTGCTCGCCACCGGTGGCGCAGGCCGCATCTTTGCGGCTTCGACCAATGCTTTCATCAACACCGGCGACGGTTTGGGCATGGCGGCACGTGCTGGCATTCCGCTGGAAGACATGGAGTTTTGGCAGTTCCACCCCACCGGCGTGGCCGGTGCTGGCGTGCTCTTGACCGAAGGTTGCCGTGGCGAAGGTGCGATTTTGCTCAACAGCAACGGTGAGCGTTTCATGGAGCGTTATGCGCCCACCTTGAAAGACTTGGCACCGCGTGACTTTGTGTCGCGTTGCATGGACCAAGAGATCAAAGAGGGACGCGGTTGCGGCCCGAACAAAGACTACGTGCACCTGAAGCTCGACCACCTCGGTGCCGACACCATCATGAAGCGCCTGCCGTCTGTCTACGAGATTGGCCACAACTTCGCCAACGTCGACATCACCAAAGAGCCCATCCCCGTGGTGCCCACCATCCACTACCAAATGGGCGGCATCCCCACCAATATCCACGGCCAAGTGGTCACGCAAACAGCCACCGACCACAACGCGGTGGTCAACGGTTTGTATGCGGTGGGTGAGTGCTCTTGCGTGTCGGTGCATGGTGCCAACCGTTTGGGCACCAACTCGCTGCTCGATTTGCTGGTGTTTGGCAAAGCGGCGGGCAACCACATCGTGGACTTCCACCAGAAAAACAAACTTCACAAACCCCTGCCTGCTGATGCTGCCGACCGCACCTTGGCACGTTTGGCTAGGCTTCAAAACGCCACCAGCGGCGAGTACGCTCAGGACGTGGCCAACGATATACGTGCCACCATGCAGCAGCATGCGGGCGTGTTTCGTACACAAGCCAGTTTGGACGAAGGGGTTGGCAAGATTGCGGCATTGCGCGAACGTGTCAATGCCATTGGCCTGCAAGACAAGTCGCAGATCTTCAACACGGCACGTGTTGAAGCCTTGGAGGTGGAAAACCTCATCGAATGTGCCCAAGCCACCATGGTGTCTGCTGCCGCGCGACGTGAAAGCCGTGGCGCTCACACGGTCGATGATTACGCAGACACCCCGCAGCACCCCAATGGCCGTAACGATGAAGAGTGGTTAAAGCACTCTCTTTGGCACAGCGACAGCAACAGCTTGACCTACAAGCCCGTCAAATTGCAACCGCTGACCACCGAAAG
>CAMCWS010000043.1 GCA_945882755.1 Bordetella parapertussis
AAGGTCAAGGGCTTCACCATGGACGGCGAGCCCATCGAGTTTGGTGGCGACGCCTTGGACGCGCCAGGCTTGGACCTGCTGCCCTTGGTGGTGGGCTCGGAGGGCATGTTGGCCATCACCTTGGAAGTCACGGTCAAACTCACACCCAAGCCCCAGTTGGCACGCTGCATCATGGCGAGTTTTGACGACTTGCGCAAAGCCGGTGACGCGGTGGCCGCGGTCATTGCCGCGGGCATCATCCCTGCCGGTTTGGAGATGATGGACAAGCCCATGACGGCGGCCGTTGAAGACTTTGTGCATGCAGGCTACGACCTGAATGCCGAGGCGATTTTGCTGTGCGAAAGCGACGGCACTCCCGAGGAAGTGGAAGAAGAAATTGGCCGCATGAGCGCAGTGCTGCAAGGCTGCGGCGCGACGGCCATTGCGGTGAGCAAAGACGAAGCTGAGCGCTTACGGTTTTGGAGCGGACGCAAAAACGCGTTTCCCGCCAGCGGCCGCATCAGCCCCGACTACATGTGCATGGACTCGACCATTCCGCGCAAACGCTTGGCTGACATTTTGTTGGCGATTGCCGAGATGGAAAAGAAATACGGCTTGCGCTGCGCCAATGTGTTTCACGCGGGCGACGGCAACTTGCACCCCCTCATTTTGTTTGATGCCAACGACCCCGATCAGCTACACCGCTGCGAACTCTTTGGCGCAGACATTTTGGAAACCAGTGTTGCCATGGGCGGCACGGTGACCGGCGAGCACGGTGTGGGCGTGGAAAAACTCAACTCCATGTGCGTGCAGTTTTCAGCCGCTGAAAACGAACAAATGTTTGGCGTCAAACGCGCCTTCGACCCGCAAGGCTTGCTCAACCCCGGCAAGGTGATACCCACCCTGCAACGCTGCGCAGAGTACGGCAAGATGTTGGTGCGCGGTGGGCAGATCAGCCACCCGGATTTGCCGAGGTTTTAGGGCGCGATCAACTTGACTACCGGAAAGTAAGTTTCATATTTGCTCCGGTCACGGGTCAAAACTGGCCACGCCATAACTGCGGCATGGGCACCGATGTAAAAATCACTGAGGACATTGCGCTTTAAACCACCGCGCCGCCGGTAAGCCAGAAATGCTTTGGCAGCCAAGAATAAAGCCGGCTTGGGTAGCTCCATCATGGGCAGTTGCATGTCCTCCAATACCTTGTCTAGCGTTTCAATTCGTTCAAATGCCAAGGATATTTCCGCATAAATGACTGGGTTGATCACCAACTGGTGGATCTTGGCTTGACTTCGCAGCTGCGAAATCGACCAGTCAGCCCATGTTGCGTCATCTTGAATGACATCAAGCAGCACATTGGTATCCACCAACATCAGTCTGGACTCCGCAAGAGCTTCATCAAATCCTTGGTTTTCCATTTGATCTGGGCCTTGCCTCGGGCCAGCTCAAACCTGTCTTTGGATGACGCTGCATTGGCCACAGCTTTGTTTAACACGACTTCGCCCTGGCTATTGACAGCGAAGTCAAGTTGCTCACCAGGCATCAAGCCCAAGGCATCGCGTATGTGTTTTGGAATGGTCACTTGGCCTTTGAGTGTCAGGGTAGTGGGCATGAACAATCTCCATAGTATTACCAGATATTAATCGGTAATACGTGATCCATGCACTTCTTTTCTGCCAATCTGTCACCTCAGGAAGAAAGCTAGGCCAGCTTGACGGGACGCACACCATAAGTCTTCATCGCCGCCTCGATTTGCGCTTGCTCCGTGGTGGTGTCTGGATAAAAACGGTAACTCGGGGCAATGATGGGGTGGGCTTGATCCACCGTCACCAAGAACACGCCTTGAATGTTGAATTGATCCCCTGCCATGGGAAGCAAAGGCTTGGCATAGCCATCAAACAACTCGTCACTTGAATGCACATACTGTGCGCGACCCAACAGCTTCCAGCCCTTTTGCACAAAAATATCGATCAAGCTGACGCATACCTTGGGGTTTTGCAACACGTTTTTGACGCTGGTGGGCGACGCAATATGCGCGATGGCCACATGCTGCTCATCGACAACAGCGAAGACCTCTTTGGGTGAGACATTGGGCTGCCCCTCTGCATCCGCCGTGGCCAGCCAGCACAGCACACAGCCGCCCAGGGTTTGGTGCCAAGCAGCCACTTCAGCCCCTTACATCCAACCCAACTCACGCATGGCCCAACTGGCGTTCCACACCTTGACCATATGAGCGACTTGGTCGTTGGCGTCCATGGTCAGCACATACACATAGTGTGAGTGCGTGGTTTTGTGCGTGGCAGACACCGGGCCGCCTTCACCCACATGGGTGGCGTGGTAGGTGGCAAAGAAAACGGCTTCGCGCTTAGCCTCGTCAAAGCCCTGGGCGTGCAGTTCATAGTGGGCACCTGCTGCGGTGACGGTGCCAAAGCCCTTGATCCACTCGCAATAAGCCTGCACCGTCTTGACCTCGACCAAAGGCTCGCTTTGGGCCACAAAGCTCGCGCCCTCAGCAACATAGGCTTGACAGCCCTCCCAGCCCAATGGGGTTTCGCAAGCGTGGAAAAAGCGTTGGGCGTTGTCAAAGGCGGACATGGTTTCTCCTATAAAAAGAGTACCAATATACCAATTTAATTCAATTAGTGAGCATTAAAAAATACATATTTCGATTGTGGGGATTGCCACGGTCTTTCAGGCCTTGTCATGATGAGCGCTTTCCGCATGCGATTGACGAGCACGCTTCAGAGTATGAAAATAAGTGCCTTAAACAGGTCTTTTGAGGTTGTTTATGTCACATTTGATTTATGCCACAGTCACGGCCAGCGTCTCTGAGCTGAAGAAGAACCCC
Source organism: Bordetella parapertussis (assembly GCA_945882755.1). Taxonomy (GTDB): domain Bacteria; phylum Pseudomonadota; class Gammaproteobacteria; order Burkholderiales; family Burkholderiaceae_C; genus Limnohabitans. The sequence goes on from CAMCWS010000043.1 coordinate 2,828, forward strand.
ATGGGCACGGTATCAGCGGGGCAGGGCCAAACGGTGGCCATCCTCAACCGCAATGCGCCCGCTTTTTATTGCGTGCCTGCGGGCGCCTATGAGGCGCTGATCGACCGTTTAGAGGACATGGAACTTAACGCCATCGCCGATGCGCGTGCCGGTGAACCCGTGATCAAGGTCACGCTCGATGAGCTTTGAGCCAGCCTATGCCTTGGCCTTTGTGCCACAGGCCCTCAAGGAATGGAAGAAGCTCGACCCCCACACACGCCAATTGTTCAAGTCCCGGCTGATCGAGCGCCTAGAGATGCCGCGCTTGGCCTCGGCTCAATTGCGTGGGCACCCTGACCGCTACAAAATCAAGTTGCGGGCCTTGGGTTATCGCATGGTTTATGAAGTTCGAGACCTGGAAGTGCTGATAGTGGTCGTAGCCGTCGGTCGGCGCGATGGAAATGCGGTATATCTCGCAGCCGACGGAAGAGACAGCACGGCGCATTGAGCTTGGCTCAAGGGAGGGGATTGCTTCGCTTCGCTCGCAATGACGGGCAAAAGTATTTACCTCGCCCCAAACACCGCAGTCCCCACCCGTACCATGCTGCTGCCCGCTTGTATCGCGGCCTCCAAGTCGGCGCTCATGCCCATGGACAAGGTGTCAAAGTGCGGCAAGCCCAAGGCCGTTTGCAATTCATCAAACAAGTGCTTGGCTTGGGTGTGAACGGCCAGTTGTGCGTCAAAGCCCTCCACTGCATCGGGGATGGTCATCACGCCGCGCAGCACCAAACGCGGCAAGGCCGCCACCGCTTGTGCCAAAGCCAAGGCTTCAGCAGGTGGCACACCGGCTTTGGTGGGGCCGCCATCGATGTTGACCTGCAAACACACCTGCAAAGGTGGCAGGTGTGCGGGGCGTTGCTCGCTCAAACGCTGGGCGATTTTCAGGCGGTCCACGCTGTGCACCCAGTCAAAGTGCTCGGCGACTTGCCGGGTTTTGTTGCTTTGCAAGGGGCCGATGCAATGCCACACCAAACCGGCCACGCTTTTGAGCGCGACGATTTTGTCCACGCCTTCTTGCACATAGTTTTCGCCAAAGTCACGCTGCCCCAAAGCCGCCACGGCGGCAACTTGCTCGGCGGGGAAGGTTTTGGAGACGGCCAGCAGGTGCACGCTTTGGGGTTGGCGACCCGCTTGCAACACTGATTGTGTGATGCGCTCACACACTGCTTGATAACGACTGCTCAGTTCATCCATGATGGGACTGTAACAAGACCTTAACCATGAACACCTCCATTGAACATTGGCTCAGCCAAACCCTCGCACTGGGTGGCTCAGACCTGCACCTGAGTGCGGGCGCTCACCCCATGGCCAGGGTGCTGGGCGAACTGCAAGCCTTGGACGGCGGTCCCCTCCTTAGTGACTTGATGGCGAAGGAGCTGAAAACACTCTTGCCCGACTGCTTGGCACAAGACCACGACGACGCGGTCGCCATCCAAGGTCTTGGGCGCTTTCGGGTGAATGTGTTTACACAGGCGCGTGGCTGGTCCAGTGTGTGGCGCTGCATACCCGAGCACATTCCCAGCTTGCAGGACTTGAACACCCCCGCTTGCCTGACGCAGTGGCTGCAACACCCCAACGGCTTGCTGCTGGTCACAGGTGCCACGGGGTCTGGTAAGTCCACCACCTTGGCCGCCTTGCTGGCCCACCTCAACCACACCCAGCCCTTGCATATCCTGACGCTGGAAGACCCCATCGAGTTTGTGCATCACAGCCAACGCAGCTTGGTGCAGCAGCGCAATGTGCCCGGCAACAGCGCGGACTTCGCCACCGCTTTACGCGCTGCGTTGCGGCAAGACCCCGATGTGATTTTGGTGGGCGAGTTGCGCGACTTGCCCACCATTGAACTCGCCTTGCGTGCCGCCGAAACAGGGTACCTTGTGCTGGCCACGCTGCATACCCGCAGCGCCACCCAAGCGATTGAGCGCTTGGTAGATGTCTTTCCTGGCGACACAAAAGCCTTGGTTCGCCAGCAACTCAGCCTGTCCTTATTGGGTGTGGTGCATCAAGTTTTATGCAAAAGCGCTGACGGGTGTCGCCGTGTGGCTGCCCACGAAGTGCTGTACGCCACACCGGCTGTGCGGCAAATGATCCGCGACAACAAGGCTGCCCAGCTGCCCAATGCCTTGCAAACCGGCGCACAGTTTGGCATGCAGACCTTGGCGCAAAGCCTTGCACAACTGCAAACCCAAGGCGTGATTTCGGCGAGCGAGTTGGCTCGGCACGCTTGATGGCTAAGATAGAACAACCCCGTTTTCAGGAAAGTTATCCACCATGGCCCGCACCAACCCCAAAACCTACGAACCCAGCACCCCCACCAAAGTGGCTTTCATTGGCCTCGGTGTCATGGGCTACCCCATGGCAGGCCATTTGGCACTGGCCGGTCACCACGTCACGGTTTACAACCGCAACCCTGCCAAGGCCAAGGACTGGTGCGCCGAATTTCCCAGCCATGCCAGCGCAGCCTCGCCACGCGAAGCAGCCTTGGGCGCGAACATGGTGTTTTGCTGCGTCGGCAATGACGATGATTTGCGTTCGGTCATATTGGGTGCCGATGGCGCTTTGGCCGGTACCCAAGCCGGTGCCCTGCTGATCGACCACACCACCGCCTCGGCCAATGTGGCACGTGAGTTATTTGCTGCAGCCAAAGCAAAGGGCGTGCATTTTGTGGATGCGCCAGTGTCAGGCGGTGAGGCAGGTGCCATCAACGGCATGTTGACCGTGATGTGCGGTGGCGAGTCTGCGGCTTTTGACCGCGCCAAGCCTGTGGGTATGGCCTTCTCCAAAGCCTTCACCTTGATGGGCGAGAGCGGCGCGGGACAACTCACCAAAATGGTCAACCAAGTTTGCATCGCCGGTTTGGTGCAGGGCTTGTCTGAGGGCATTGCCTTTGGCATGAAAGCCGGCCTGAACATGGAGCAGGTGTTGGAAGTGATTGGCAAGGGTGCGGCGCAAAGCTGGCAAATGGACAACCGTGGCAAAACCATGGTGGCTGACAAATTTGACTTTGGCTTTGCAGTCGACTGGATGCGCAAAGACTTGGGGCTGGTGATGGACGAAGCCAAGCGCAATGGCGCCCGTGTTCCTGTCACGGCCTTGGTAGACCAGTTTTACGCCGATGTGCAAGCCATGGGCGGCCAGCGCTTTGATACCTCGAGCCTGATCAAGCGCTTGCGCTAAAGCCTTTACTTGGCAGGCTTGGCTGCATCCGCTGGTGCTGGCGGTGGGGGCAACAGGTTGCGAAGTTCGTCTTCACTGATGATCTCGAAGAGGCGAACCACTTTGTTCACACCACTGACGTTGCGCGTCAATTGGGTCGCGCTGTTAGCTTCACGCTGGGTCACACGGCCCATCAAATAAACAGTGCCCCGCTCTGTCACCACTTTGAAGGCGTTGGCGAACAAGTCACGGCTGTCCACAAAACTGGCTTTGACCTTGGCGACGATCAGCAAGTCGTTGGAGCGCTCAGACAAATTGGACATGGGCATGACGGCCAACTCGTTCACCACCGCTTTGACGTTTTCAATACGCTCGACCAGTTGAACAACAGCTTGGCGGTCTTTCTCGGCAGTGACTTCACCGGTGAGCAAGACCTGACGGTTAAAGCTGGTGACATTCACATGCACCCGCTCGCCCAGGTTGTCACGAATACGCGCTTGCGCACGTAACTCAATCGATTCATCTTCAAGCTGAGCGCCCGAGGTGCGTCTGTCACTCGCCACCATCGCTGTGCCCGCCACGCCCGCAATCATCAAGGGGGCGCAAGCACCCAAGGTGCTGACCAGCAACAAAGCGCCAAGGGCTTTAACGGCAAAAGATGTTTTCATGATGGGTTCTCCTGTTCACCTAACAACTGACTGTCCACGCCATCGCACAAGCAGTGCAACACCAGCAAATGGACTTCTTGAATTCTGGCCGTGCGGTCGTGCGGCACGCAAATATGCACATCGGTTTCGCGCAACACCTGCCCGATTTTGCCGCCGCCCTTGCCAGTCAGTGCCACCACGATCAAATCACGCTCGTGGGCGGACTCAATAGCGGCCAACACATTGCGGGAATTGCCGCTGGTGGAGATGGCCAACAAAACATCGCCGGGTTGACCCAAGGCCCGCACTTGTTTGGAAAAAATTTGGTCGAAGTGGTAGTCGTTGGCGATCGCGGTCAAGATGGAGCTGTCGGTTGACAGGGCAATCGCGCCGAGTTCAGGGCGTTCGCGTTCAAAACGTCCGACAAACTCTGCGGCAAAGTGTTGCGCATCTGCGGCTGAGCCGCCGTTGCCACATGCCATGACTTTGCCGCCGCCAGTGACGCACATCAACAGTGCGCCCACCGCGGCTGCAATGGGTTTGCTTAAGGCTTGGGCCGACTGGTATTTCAGGTCGGCACTGTCGATGAACTGCTGTTCTATGCGTTGCTCTAACATGAGCGAATCATACCTTTGCAACATGTCTTGGCTGCGTCATTCTTCAAACGCGGCTTTGAGCCAGATCAAGCTTTCTGCTTGTAGCAGCACGGCATCAAAGCGGCATGGCGGGGGCTTGGGGTACCTGCGCAAAAAGTGTTTGGCTGCAAACACAATGCGCCTTCGCTTGTTAGCGCTGATGCTTGCACCCGCTCCCCCAAAATCGTCTCGGGCGCGGGCCCTGACCTCAACGAACACCAAAGTACCATCGGCGTCGCGCACAATCAGGTCTATTTCGCCGCCGCCTCGCCCAGGGGTGCGGTAATTTGAAGCAAGCAGCGTCAGGCCATGGTCTTGCAAATAGCGCAATGCACGCTGTTCGGCTGCATCGCCGCGTTGCTTGGTGTTGGGTACAGGGAAAGAGGTGTTATTTGGTTTCACGTTTTGATTCCGCATTAGTGGCAGCCCACGATGCCAGTGCTTCACAAGCGCATCCGCCAGCCTGCCTGTATGTGCTGGCCACGCCGATTGGCAATTTGGCGGACATGGGACTGCGGGCTTTGCATGTGTTGACGCTGGCCGACGCCTTGGCTTGCGAAGACACACGCCACAGCCAGACTTTGCTGCGCGGCTATGGCGTTGCCAAGCCATCGGGTGCTTTTTTGGCGCTGCATCAACACAATGAAACAGGGGCCGCCGAGGAAGTGATTGTGCGTTTGCAAAGCGGTCAGCGGGTGGCCTATTTAAGTGACGCAGGTACACCCGCGATCAGCGACCCTGGCGCAAAGTTGGTGGCCATGGTGCAAGCTGCAGGGTTTCGGGTCATTCCCATTCCTGGCGCCAGCAGCGTAACGGCCATGCTCAGCGTGAGCGGTTGCCAAGGGGACGGCAGTTTTGTGTTTCTGGGTTTTTTGCCCAGTAAACCAACGGAGCGGCAAACGGCCATTCAAAGCATGTCTAGCGAGGCGCGAACACAGGTTTTTTTGGAAGCACCGCACCGAATTGATGCAGTCGCCAAGGACATGGCTATTTTGGGTGAGCGCATGCTCAGCGTTGGGCGTGAACTTACCAAGCAGTTTGAGGAGGTGGCGGTGATGCCCGCCAACAAGCTCAGTTCATGGCTTGGCGAGTCTGCTCAGCGCAGCAAAGGGGAATTTGCTTTGGTTTTGCATCCCTTGACGGTCGCTCCATCCGGCTTGGGGGAGGCCGAACGCGTGCTGGACTTGCTGCTGGCCGAGTTGCCGACGAAAAGCGCGGTGCGCTTGGCAGCGCAAATCTCGGGGGCACCTCGTAATACCTTGTACGCACTGGCCTTACAAAAGAAACCTGGTGACACAGATTCCTGATATAGGTCAAAGCCAACCCTAAGTCGCTTACCTAAGATGGTTCAATGAACTCATCTGACGCCTCATTTCAATACGCCCGACCGCTGGTAGCACTGCATTGGCTGATGTTTCTCTTGTTTATCGTTGTTTATGCCGCCATGGAATTTCGTGTGATTTACGACAAGGGTATGCCTGAGCGAGATTTTATGAAGCCCTTACATTTCATGTTTGGGCTGTGTATTTTGCTGCTGGTGGTTTTGCGTTTATGGGCTAAGCGCTTGAGCCCTCGCCCTCCCTTGCTGCAGCTTCACGGTCTGGCGAATTTGATGCAGCGTGCAGCTGGCCTGGGTCATGTAGTCTTGTACCTCTTCATGGCCGTCATGCCGCTCATGGGCTGAATCATGCTCAGTGCAGCTGGCAAGCCGATTCCATTTTTTGGCTTGGAATTGCCTGCGCTTATCGCCCCCGATGAGGCTTTGGCTAAACAAATTAAATCAGCACATGCCTTGGCAGGCAATATGGGCTATGGCTTGATTGGGTTGCACGTGGGGGCTGCGTTGTTTCACCAATGGGTGCTGAAAGATCGGCTGCTGCAACGCATGGTCTGGCGTTGATGGTGCGGCTGGCGGGGATCGAACCCACGACCCTTGGCTTCGGAGGCCAATACTCTATCCACTGAGCTACAGCCGCATACAAGCTATTGTAGGTGTCGCTTTTTGTCAGCTTGGTGGAAGCATGTCGCTGGCTATAATTTCTATTTTTATTTGTATCCACACAGAAAGTCCTTATGAGCGACAGCCACGAAGAAGCACATACCGGTCCGATCAAAACCCCCAAGGCTTTTGCTTGGGCCATGCTTTTGTCTTTTGTAGGGCCGATTTTCATCATCATCGGCTTGGTTTACTACGTAGTGACAGCAAATAAGCCTGCTGCTGGCGCGGCCAATACATCTGATGCTGTGGCTGCGCGAATTCAAAAAGTTGGCACGGTGGAGGTGCGCGACGCCAACCGTCCTTTGAAGGCGGGTGAAGAGGTTTATAAAGTCCAATGTGCAGCCTGTCACACAGCTGGTCTGGCTGGCTCACCTAAATTGGGTGACAAAGCAGCTTGGGCGCCTCGCATCAAAACAGGTTATGAGGCATTGCTCAACTCTGCGCTCAAAGGCAAAAATGCCATGGGCGCGCAAGGTGGTGGCGACCATAACGATGTCGAAATTGGCCGGGCAGTTGTGTACATGGCCAATGCCAGTGGTGCGAAATTCTCTGAACCTGCAGCACCCACGAACTGAGAACTCAGTCCTTTCAAAGAGCCGGCTACTTAGCCGGTTTTTTTTCGCCTTTGGCAGGGCTGAGCACGAAGTCATGGTCAATCACCAAATTGGCTGAACGAACCTCTTTGGGGGCTGGCCACAACTTGTCTTCAAGGGCTTTGGCTGCATGCCATGTGTCCATGCTGTGGATCAAACCTAAGCCCTTGGCAGTCAAGGCATATAGGCGTCCGTTTTCATCGACCAAGCACTCAAGTAACTCAAGGATGTCTCCTTGTGGACCTGTCAGTATCCCTGAGTCCAAAACACGCCATACGAATGGCACTGACTGGAGTTCCACGAATACGCGTTGGGGTCCATTTTGAAAATACCAACGCCCGAATGGATCGCAAGCGTAGTTGCGCTCAATGAATTCGATCAGTTTGGTGTGTGCCAACTTGCTGCCCTTGGCCGCGGGAAAGTCCCCTTGCGCTTGCACCCTGTCGTCACGCATATACCAGTCGCCTCGATCGTCAAAGCCTAGCCAGCCATAACAATCCGGCACCTGCGGCCACTTGGCCATGGCTTGTTTAACGATGTCATCCATTTGCGGTTGATGCTGGTTGCAACTGCAAGGTCTGCTCTGCTAGTGCAGTATGGTGGGCGTATCGATGTCGCTGTGAATCTCGGGCGGTGTGCCTGGGCTGGCGTGGTGCGCCACCATGCGCCACCCTTGCGCCGTTCGCATATACACATTGGTTGATGTGACGAATGCGATTTGCGCGCCATCGGCTGTGTAAATCTCAACCCGCTCAATCAAATTGTGAACTGCGCTGGTGATGGTTTCAAGCTTGTGCAGACGCTCGGGGAAGGAGCGAATCGGCCCATGGCTGAACATGATTTCAAACGAATTGCGAATGGCCACAGCACCAATCAAGCGAGGACCGCCCGGGTGAACACAAATGATGTCTTCTTCATTGGCCCAACAGGCCATCAAGCGCTCTAGATCGCCTGCTTGCAAGGCCTCATAAAAGGCAGTCTCTATCTCATCGGCGGAACCGCCAACGGTGGCTGCGCGCAGATGAGGTTTTGACAAGGGTCAACGTTTACTGCGGTATTTGCGCAGTGCGGCGAGTTGTGCGGCCATGATGGTCAGCTCGGCCTGAGCTGCTGCCATGTCGACTTCGGTTTTGGCGTTTTGCAAATGTTCTTGCGCCGCTTTTTTAGCCGCATTGGCACGCTCTTCGTCCAAGTCTTTGCCGCGTACAGCGGTGTCTGACAAGACGGTGACGGAGTCGGGTTGGACTTCCAAAATACCGCCAGCAACAAAGACGAACTCTTCTTCGCCGTCAGGTTTTTGAATGCGCACAGAGCCGGCCTTGATGCGAGAGATCAAAGGTGTGTGGCGCGGGTAAATGCCCAACTCGCCCACCTCACCTGGCAAAGCCACAAAGGTGGCTTCACCAGAGTAAATCAGCTCTTCAGCACTGACCACATCAACACGGATGGTATTCATCGGGTTTCCTTATCGGACACGTTGGCGATCAAATCTTTTTGGCTTTTTCGATGGCTTCGTCAATCGTACCCACCATGTAGAACGCTTGCTCGGGCATGTGATCACACTCGCCGGCCACGATCATTTTGAAACCGCGAATGGTTTCAGCCAAGGTGACGTACTTGCCAGGTGAGCCGGTGAACACCTCGGCCACGTGGAAAGGCTGGCTAAGGAAACGCTGGATTTTGCGGGCACGGGCCACGGCCAGTTTGTCTTCAGGCGCCAATTCGTCCATGCCCAAAATGGCGATGATGTCGCGCAACTCTTTGTAGCGTTGCAAAGTGCCTTGCACAGCACGTGCAGTTTCGTAGTGGTCATTGCCGACCACCAAGGGGTCCAACTGGCGGCTGGTGGAGTCCAAAGGATCCACAGCGGGGTAAATACCCAGTGAAGCAATGTCACGCGACAACACCACGGTGGAGTCCAAGTGGGCAAAGGTGGTGGCAGGAGATGGGTCGGTCAAGTCATCAGCTGGCACGTAAACGGCTTGGATGGACGTGATGGAGCCCACTTTGGTGGAGGTGATGCGCTCTTGCAAACGGCCCATCTCTTCGGCCAGGGTTGGTTGGTAACCCACGGCAGAAGGCATACGGCCCAACAAGGCGGACACTTCGGTACCAGCCAAGGTGTAGCGGTAGATGTTGTCCACGAAGAACAAAACATCTTTGCCTTCGTCACGGAAAGATTCGGCAATGGTCAAACCAGTTAAAGCCACGCGCAAACGGTTGCCGGGAGGCTCATTCATCTGACCGTAGACCATGGCCACTTTGGACTCTTCCAAGTTCTCCAAATTCACCACACCTGAGTCGGCCATCTCGTGATAGAAGTCATTGCCTTCGCGGGTACGTTCGCCCACACCTGCAAACACCGACAAACCGCTGTGCGCTTTGGCAATGTTGTTGATCAGTTCCATCATGTTGACGGTCTTGCCCACACCGGCACCACCAAACAAGCCGACCTTACCGCCCTTGGCAAAAGGACATACCAAGTCAATCACCTTGATGCCGGTTTCCAGCAGTTCTTGTGAAGGGCTGAGTTCGTCGTAAGCGGGCGCTTTGCGGTGAATCGAAGCGGTTTGGGTTTGATCCACAGGGCCGCGTTCGTCAATGGGCGAGCCCAGCACGTCCATGATGCGACCCAATGTGGCTTTGCCCACCGGGACGGTGATGGCCGCACCGGTGTTGGTGACCATCAAACCACGGCGCAAGCCGTCAGAGGTGCCCAGCGCAATGGTTCGCACAATGCCGTCGCCCAATTGCTGCTGAACTTCCAAGGTGAGCGCCGTGCCCTCGAGTTTGAGCGCATCGTAAATATGCGGCATGTGATCGCGGGGGAATTCGACGTCCACCACCGCACCAATACATTGGACGATTTTTCCTTGAATACCTGCGTGTGTCATTGCCTGAGCCATGATGGTTTGCTCCAAAAATAAAAGGTGTTACACCGCTGCCGCACCGGCCACGATTTCGGACAATTCCTTCGTGATCGCTGCTTGACGGGTTTTGTTGTAAATGAGTTTGAGTTCGCCAATCACACTGCCGGCGTTGTCGGTGGCGGCCTTCATGGCCACCATGCGTGCAGATTGTTCTGAGGCCATGTTCTCGGCCACAGCTTGATAGACCAGGGACTCGATATAGAGCTCCAACAGGTCATCAATCACGGCAGGGGCGTCAGGCTCGTAGAGATAGTCCCAAGCGTAGCTACCTGACGCCTTGGTTTCTTCATGCATCTTGTCATGCGACAAGGGCAGCAGTTGTTCAATCACGGCCTCTTGCTTCATGGTGTTGATGAACTTGGTGTAACAGATGTACACCGCGTCCAAGTGACCCTCGGTATAGGCGTCGAGCATGACCTTGACGGGGCCAATCAAGGTTTCAATGTGCGGCGTGTCACCCATTTGCGTGAGTTGCGCCATGACCTTGATGCCTGCACGGTTAAGGAAACCCAGCCCTTTGTTACCGATGGCAACGCTTTGCGCAGATTTACCTGCAGATTGCATCTCTTTGAGTTTGACCATCAAAGCACGCAGCACATTGGTGTTCATGCCGCCGCACAAACCTTTGTCGGTGGTCACCACAATGAAGCCGGTGGAAGACGCCGGATGAATCTTCATGAAGGGATGCACATACTCGGGATTGGCTTGACCCAAATGAGAAGCGATGTTGCGCACTTTTTCGCTGTAAGGGCGGGCCGAACGCATACGGTCTTGCGCCTTGCGCATTTTGGACGCCGCCACCATTTCCATGGCCTTGGTGATCTTCTTGGTGTTTTCCACCGACTTGATCTTGCCGCGAATTTCCTTGCCGACTGCCATGAAGGGCTCCTTGCTGCTTGATGGCTTAGACGAAAGACTTTTTGAACGCTTCGATGGCAGAGACCAGTTCGGTCTCGGCATCTTTGTCCATGGCTTTGGCGGCCTCAAGCTTGGCCAGTAATGCAGCATTTTTGGTTTTCAGATGTTGGTGCAAACCAAATTCGAAATGCAAAACTTGCTTGACTTCGATGTCATCCAAAAAGCCTTTGTTGGCCGCATACAAAGTAGCAGCCATCAAGCTGATGGGCAGCGGGCTGTACTGGGCTTGCTTGAGCAGCTCGGTCACGCGGGCACCGCGGTCAAGCTGCTTGCGGGTGGCTTCGTCCAAGTCGGAAGCGAACTGCGCAAAAGCCGCCAACTCGCGGTACTGGGCCAAGTCGGTACGGATACCACCGGAGAGGTTTTTCACCAACTTGGTTTGGGCTGCACCACCCACACGCGACACGGAAATACCGGCGTTAATGGCAGGGCGAACACCCGCATTGAACAAGGAGGTTTCCAAGAAGATTTGGCCATCGGTGATGGAGATCACGTTGGTAGGCACGAAAGCCGACACGTCACCCGCTTGGGTTTCGATGATAGGCAGCGCTGTCAGTGAACCGGTTTTGCCTTTAACTTCACCTTTGGTGAAGGCTTCGACGTAGTCGGCGTTGACGCGGGCTGCACGTTCGAGCAAACGGCTGTGCAAATAGAACACGTCGCCAGGGTAGGCTTCGCGGCCAGGTGGGCGGCGCAACAGCAAAGACACTTGGCGGTAAGCCACGGCTTGCTTGGACAAATCGTCATACACGATAAGCGCGTCTTGGCCACGGTCGCGGAAGTACTCGCCCATGGTGCAACCCGAGTAGGCTGACACATATTGCATGGCGGCAGACTCGGAAGCGGAAGCGGCGACCACAATGGTGTAAGCCATGGCGCCAGCTTGCTCTAAAGCACGAACCACGTTTTTGATCGATGAAGCCTTCTGTCCGATGGCCACATAGATACAGGTCATGTTCTGACCTTTTTGGTTGATGATGGCGTCAATCGCGACAGCGGTTTTACCGGTCTGGCGGTCGCCAATGATCAATTCGCGCTGGCCACGGCCCACAGGCACCATGGAGTCAATCGACTTCAGACCCGTCTGCATGGGCTGGTCAACCGATTGGCGGGCAATCACGCCAGGCGCGACTTTTTCGATCACGTCGGTCATCTTGGCGTTGATCGGGCCTTTGCCGTCGATGGGGTGACCCAAGGCATTGACCACGCGACCGATGAGCTCAGGGCCCACGGGCACTTCCAAAATACGACCGGTGCATTTGACGGTATCGCCTTCGGAAATGTGTTCGTATTCGCCCAAGATCACCGAGCCGACAGAGTCACGCTCCAAGTTCAGCGCCAAGCCGAAGGTGTTATTGGGAAACTCCAGCATCTCGCCTTGCATCACATCGGACAAGCCGTGAATGCGGCAAATACCGTCGGTGACCGAAATCACGGTGCCTTGGTTGCGCACATTGGTGTTGCCTGTCGAGCCCTCGATGCGGGTTTTGATCAGTTCAGAGATTTCTGCGGGATTGAGTTGCATGACTCTTTCCTTCTTCCTATGGTTGGGCCGACCTGTGAGCGGGATGCTCAGGCGGTCAGCGCGACTTTCATTTGTTCCAAACGGGCTTTGACCGAGGTGTCAAGCACCTCGTCACCGACCACCACACGTACACCACCAATGAGCTCAGGCTCGAGAGCCACTTGCACATGGAGTTTGCTACCAAAGCGCTTTTCAAGCACCTTGGCCAAATCGTCAAGGGCTGCGCCCTCGATGGGAAATGCACTGTGCACCACCGCCTTTTGCACACCACTTTGTGCATCTAACAAGGCATGGAAATGCTGGGCAATTTCAGGCAACACGCCAAGCCGACCGTTATCGATCAGGGTGGTCAAAAAATTGACCGCCACCGATGGAAGGTTTTTAGGCCCGACTTGGGTAAACAACTCGAGCACTTGGCCGTGAGAGGTCTTGGGGTCATGGGCAAATTGCTGCAAACCTGCGTCAGCAGCAACCAAAGCCAAGCCGTCCAGCCATTCGACAGCTTTGGCTGCATCAGCCTTGACCACTTGAAACAAGGCCTCGGCGTAGGGACGAGCAATGGTGGCGAGTTCAGCCATGGTGTTGTGTCCTCAAAGCTCGGTCTTGAGGCGACTCAACAAGTCGGCATGCACGCTGGCATTGACTTCCTTGCGCAGAATTTGCTCTGCCCCTTTGATAGCCAACACAGCCACATGGTCGCGCAAGGCTTCGCGCCCTTGGATCATGGCTTGGTCCGCCTCGGCTTTGGCCGCAGCGATGATTTTGTTGGCTTCTTCAGTGGCGCGAATGCGAGCTTCTTCGATGATGGCTGAAGCGCGGTGTTCAGCGTCAGCAATGCGAGTGGCCGCCTCATTGCGTGTTTTGGCCAACTCGACCTCAACATGCTTGTGCGCATTCGACAACTCTATGCGTGCATGCTCAGCAGCCTTTAAGCCATGGGCGATTTTTTCGGCTCGCTCGTCCAGCGCCACTGCAATGGGAGGCCACACGAATTTCATCGTGAACCACACCAAAATAGCAAAAACGATGGCCTGAACGAACAGGGTTGCGTTGATACTCACGTCAACACCTCTCTAAAGGAAGGTTGCAAGTTACTTGAGGACGAAGGGATTGGCAAAGGCAAACATCATGGCGATACCAACGCCAATCAAGAAAGCCGCGTCAATCAAACCAGCCAACAAAAACATTTTGGTTTGGAGTTCGTTCATCAGCTCGGGCTGACGTGCCGCAGCTTCAAGGTATTTGCTGCCCATGATGCCAATACCAATACAAGCACCGATAGCGCCCAGTCCAATGATAAGACCCGATGCAAGTGCGACTAAACCAAGTACGTGTTCCATGAGAAGCTCCTAAGCAAGATGATGGAAGGTTGAGGAAAGAAAAACTCAGTGTGT
>CAMCWS010000044.1 GCA_945882755.1 Bordetella parapertussis
ATTAAAGGTATTTATCTCATTCATGACCCGATCAGACTCTTCAGCGCTGAGCAAAGACTCGTGGCAAGAAGGACAAAACTGTCCTTTAACAGATGCAATCACAGAGGTTTCACCTTTGTAAGTGTGCGAAACGTCTCGCGTATCTTGTATCAATTCGGCTGAACCACAAACAGGGCATTTCATTGCTATAGCTCCTTGAATGAAACAATCAAAACTTCATCAATCACAGTTAACTTGAGATACACCATCCCCACTTTTGATGGCGTGCGATAGACGTCTTGCCATATGGTGTGATCCGAATGGGTTGTCATGCCTTTATGGAATTCGCTGGTCTGCAAAGACATCACCACCAAGCATGTCAGAAAAAGTCAGGCCCATTGCAACAGCGCCAAGGCGAGCTTGTTGGGTGGTGCGTACATTCCCAGTTGAGGCAATTGTCTTAACCACACTGAGCTTGCAATGGGGTGTTCTTTTTTCCATGGGAATATTAACCCAACCATCATTCAATTCGATAGTTCTCATTTTTCTCGCCAGCGGATGTTTAAGGGTGTGAAATGTGCACCCTATCAAGGTGACTCACGACCTGCGCTTGCTGTGCAGCAACTGAATATTCATTTCTGCAGACAAGGTAGAGGCGTAAAACTTCTCAATCATCTCTACCGAGGTACGGGCGTTACGAGCAAGGGTGAGCAAATCGATATTGCCACCAAAAATTAAGCGGAAGGTGATGGCGGTATGGCGCAAGCTGTAAAAGCTTCGGTCGGCACCATGTGGCCCTTCTTTCAGCCCCAATGAATTCATGATCCAGTTGAACAACCAGCCAATGGTGTTCAAAGCGCGTAAGCGATTTTTTTCTTCAGGAAAAAACACATAGTCTTCTGGGCCGCCAAAGCCCAAAGCGGTGTGGTGTTTGAGAACCGTTTTGTACACATTCACCGCTTGGGGCAAGCTGACGGTGGGTGCTTTATGCCGCTTAATTTCAGGCGGTGTTAATCGCAAATAGTTGAACTTGCCCGAGATGATTTCGATGTGCTTGTTCTTCAGTTGTCTGATGTCACCTGGGCGCAAAAACGTGTACACCATGAAGCGCAACAACCAGTTCATCTCTAGCGGCATGCTGCGGTACATGGGCTTGATGTGAAAGCGTGTGTCAGGCTTGTCCCACACATACACATGGTGGCGCAACACCTTGGCTTGGCGCAGGATGGCCGCGTATTCGGTGACCGTGAAAGCACCGCGCGGTTTTTGCGTGACCTTCATTTTGGGAAATAAAGGCATTTGGGAAATGATGTCTTTTTCCACCAAATAGCGCAGCACTTTTCGCAGCTGCGCGATGTAGCCCACGATGGTGGGTGTCGAGAGTTCTTTATCGGACAAAAAGTTGATGAACTGCTGAATGCTGGCGGTGTTGATGAGGCGTAAATCGGTGTTGAAAAAAAATTCGGTGATGTTGGTTTCTAGCCTCACTTTGGTCATGCGGTAGGTGCCTTCAGTCACTTCATTTCGCGAAACCTTGTGTTTTTCCTGCGCCAAGATGATGGAAATCACCGCTTGTATGCCCACAAAGCTTTGCTTATTGAATGCAATTCTTTTGAACTCTTTTTCTGCGCTGTCTAGGGTGAAAGACGATGTGTTTAGATTGAATAGTGCTTGCGCAGATGATGCTTTGGAATTCACAAAAAATTCGGGTAACCATTGGCATACAGCAGCGGACAAGTTTGTGTCACTAACGGGGTGTGAGGCGCTTGCATACTTAACTGAATAGTTCACTTTTTCAGACTGCATGGTGTTTTTCTCTGTTGAACAAAAAATAGGATTCGGTCAAGAAATAGTAGCAGTAATGAATCAAAAAAGGTAAACAACCCTCGTTGCAGTAGCATCTTTGTTGTATTTAAGCACTAGTTTTGCCGATGCAACTATCTATGGCACCCTTGAACAAACTTACAACAAATCAACCACCACATTAGGCGGTGTAATCATCAACACCAAAACTGGTATCGGCGAATATCAAACGGGTGGAAGCTTGATTGGTTTCAAAGGCTCAGAAGATTTGGGCAGTGGCATGAAAGCTTCTTACTTGTATGAAATGGGCGTGAATCTCCAAACTTCAGCTTCAACATATACCAACCGTCAAGCATTTGTTGGCTTGAGCGGTGGTTTTGGTGCCGTGCGTATTGGTAAACAATACTCTGCAACCTTCTTGAACGCCGTTGCTGCTGACCCAGGTGGTGCTACAAGCGCAACTGGCGCTTTGTACTTGGCTCCTATGGTTGGGTACAACGGTTCAGAAGCGCCTTTGCGTCAAGACCAAGGTATTCAATATGATTTGCCCACCTTTGTTGATGGATTGAAAGTGACTGTTACCAAAGTGTTTGGCGGCAAAAACTCTGCACTTACTAATGCTTCATCCGGTACTGAAACCAATGGCGTCAAAACTGGTGACGGCACTGGCTTTGCCATCAGCTACACCAGCGGCCCTTTATATCTTGGTTACGCAACTGATAGCGCTGTCAATCAAGGAATTAACTTTGGTACAACTGATGCGGAGACTCCAGCACCTGACACCATCATCGCAGCCAGCCCCACCAGCAAAAACAAGTTGAATACATTGACAGCTACTTATAACTTAGGAATGGCTAAACTTGGTTACAACACAACCAAAATGTCTGTAGGCTCAGAGGCTTTGTCCACAAACATGATAAGTGTTAACGTGCCCTTGGGCGCCGCCTCAGTGTTCTTATCATCATCCTCCGGTAAAGTTACCAGCGGTTCTACATTGGGTGCTGTTAATCTTTCAGGATTACAGTATGGAGCTAACTACGGCTTGAGCAAGCGTACTGTTGCATACATACATGCCGGCAAATTGGATGCTCAATTAACCTCCACCACCAAAAAAATAAGCAATTACGGCATTGGTATCCACCACAGCTTCTGATCTTTGGCTGGCACACCGCCAGCTTTAGGTTGAGCAAAATCCTGAAACCCGCGGCCCACAAGGCTGCGGGTTTTTTCTTTTTCGTACCAAAATATTTTCACAATGCCATAATAATCTGATGACTTATCCAGCATTAGCTCTGAACGTCCAAGAAGCAACCCTTGCTTTTAAAACAAAGCTGGGAATTCACTTCGCTGACAGTCGGTACGTACTTTTTGGCAGTCGCGCAAAAAACCGAGCGCATCCTGAAAGCGATGCTGATATCGCTGTTTTACTTCCTGGTAGACCTGGCAAATTTATCGATACCAAATTTTTCATGGATGACTTGGCTTACGAGGTTTTATTAACTACAGGCATTCGTATTCAACCTTTGCCGATTTGGCAATCAGAGTGGGATCACCCTGAAATCTTTTCCAATCCACAATTAATATTGAATATCAAGGCAGAGGGTATTCCTTTGTGAATGCGCTAGATTTATTCAAAAAAGCTCAAATTGCGCTCGAATCATCAGAGCTGCTAATTACTTCTGGTGATCATGATGGCGCCTGCAACCGAGCTTATTACGCCATGTTTGATGCTGCACGTGCTGCGCTGATTGTTTCCAAATCAGTGACCGATTTATCCTCTATAAAGACACACAGTGGTTTGATCACCACATTCAGCCTTTTGCTGGTTAAAACAGGACATGTTTCCGTCGAATTGGGTAAGTCTATAAACAAGGTGGAAGATCTGCGCCTATTGGCCGATTACAAGGGCGAGGACATTGCTCTTGCACAAGCGCAATGGGCACTGAAAGAAGCGCGAGAATTTGTTCTAGCCTTGCAAAAATATAACCAACCCTAAAACCCGCGGCCCTTAAGGCTGCGGGTTTTTTCATTGGTAAAGCTTCAATGAATAAGCGTTTTTCATTTTGGCCAAAGCCCTGTCAGCCAGCTTGTTTTGGGTGCGGGTGATTTCCAAGGGTTTGATATTGCCGATTTGCGTGATGCCGGTTAATTTTTTGTTGTTGGCCGCAATGAATTCAATGCCTTTTGAAATATTGGCGCTGGTGTCCTTGATGTTCAGATAAAACTCGGTGTCGTATTTTTGGAAGATCGCTGCCAATTTTTGGCTTTGGTCCACGTTGGCGGTGATAGTGGCACCCTTGATGGATTCGATACCCGCCAACAAACCCCTGTCCTCCAAGGCCTTGATCGCCATGTAATTGTTTGCTAGAGATTTAGAGTTGTCGGCGGCACCGGGGTTGGTGGCAATTTGAAAACGTCCATTGATGGACTTGCCCCACAGCTTGCTGTCATAAGGATCAATTTTTTGCAGGGTTCCCACAGGGGTGGGGGCAATGTTGAGAGTTTTGATGTTGTCATTGAGCTTGCGCAAAGCAGTCAAGCTGCCATTCAGCGCATCAAAACTGTCGCTGATCACCAAGGTATTGGTGGGCGTTCTGCTCAGCACATCGGTAAAGCTTTTGGCTTGGGCTGCAGTCACCGTCAACGGATTTGCGGGGGTGGTGGAGACGATGGACTTGATCTGCGGCGCCACATTGGTCAGCGCAGCCAAATTGGCCTTGATGTTGGCCGTGGTGTCGGCAATGGCAATCGTCAACTTACGGTTGTTTTTCAAGGCTGCTTGGGCCTGCGCCACGGTCATGGGCGTGGGTGCGGCTACAACTCTGACGTTGGATGCACTGCTGACGGCCCTGATTTGCATAAACACCTTTGTTTAGATAACGGCTGCGGCAAAGTCTTGCCACCCCTTAAGCACTTAGAGAGTACAAGCAGTAAACATGCCATTTTTAAAGTGCTCTGGTGTCAGTTTTTGCTTCAGATGCTGCAGTTACACTTGATTTTTCTCTGTGAGGCGCAATACCGTGGCAAGCACTTTGGACGGCAAATTGGTGGTGGCGATTTCGTCTCGTGCCTTGTTCGACTTCGAGGAAGAAAACTTGGTGTTCGAGCAAAGCGACGACCGCGCCTACATGGACTTGCAGTTGCAGCGCTTGGAGACACCTGCCAAACCAGGCGTGGCGTTTTCGCTGGTGAAAAAACTGCTCAGCTTCAACCAAGCGGATGCCTCAAGGGTTGAGGTGGTGATTTTGTCGCGCAACGACCCCGTCAGCGGTATGCGGGTGTTTCGCTCAGCCCAGCACTACGGCTTGGACATACAGCGCGGCAGCTTCACCCGTGGTCAGCCACCGTGGCGCTATTTGAAGCCGCTCAATGCCAATTTGTTTTTGTCTACCCACCTGAGCGATGTACGCGCAGCTTTAGACGCTGGTGTGCCTGCCGCGCAGGTCTACCCTCACTCAGCCCACGCCTCTGAAGCTCATCCTCACGAGGTGCGTATCGCTTTTGACGGTGACGCGGTGTTGTTCAGCGACGAGGCCGAGCGGGTGTTTCAGTCGCAAGGCTTGAACGCTTTTCAGCAGCATGAAAAAGACAAGGCTTGGCAACCCCTGTCGGCTGGGCCTTTCAAGCCCTTGCTGGCAGCTTTGCACCGCTTACAAACCGAGGGCACGCCGCACATGGGTATTCGCACTGCACTGGTGACCGCTCGCAGCGCACCAGCACATGAACGCGCCATTCGCACCCTGATGCAATGGAATATTCAGGTCGATGAGGCGATGTTTTTGGGCGGCTTGGCCAAGGGCGAGTTCTTGCGAGAATTTGAGCCTGATTTTTTCTTTGATGACCAAACCGGCCACATTGAATCCGCAGCGCGACACGTACCCGCTGGACATGTCGCCAGCGGCGTGCAAAATACGCACCCTGTTAATGAAAAAGACTAAATGAGCCTGTTCACCCCTGCGAGCTTGTTATTGAGCAAAATTCGCACCCATTTGGGTCATGTCTGGCAGCTGTCCCTGCCCTATTTCCGCTCGGAAGAACGCTGGAAAGCCAGGTTTTTGCTGCTGGCCTGTATTGGTCTGAATTTAGGCATGGTCTATGTGCTGGTCTTGCTCAACGACTGGAACCGCGTTTTTTACGATGCTTTGCAAAACCGCGATGAAGCGGTGTTTTGGGAACAGCTGCAAATGTTTGGCATCTTGGCCACGGCCTTCATCGTGGTGGCGGTGTACCGCTTTTACCTCACGCAGATACTTCAGATTCGCTGGCGTGCTTGGATGACGCGAGACTTTATCCGCCGCTGGAGTACGCAAAATATTTTTTACCAACTTGAGTTGAGCCAGTTTGCAACGCTTGGCGAAAACAGCTCACGTGCTGACAACCCCGACCAACGCATCCAAGAAGACATTCAACTCTTCACCTCCGACACCGTTGGGCTGAGCTTAGGACTGCTCGATGCATTGGTGACCTTGGGCAGCTTTGTCGGCATTTTGTGGATGCTTTCAGGCAGCTTTGATTTTCAATACCAAGACTATGTCTTCACCATCCCTGGCTTCATGGTGTGGATGGCCTTGATTTACGCCTTGGGTGGCAGCTTGATAGGCCATTTTTTGGGCCGCTCGATGTCGCCACTGAACTATGCCCAGCAGCGCTTGGAAGCCAATTTCCGCCACCACCTGATGCGTGTTCGCGAGTACAGCGAAGCCATTGCTTTAGACAAGGGTGCAGAGTTTGAGCGAGCCTCTTTGCAAAAGCGTTTTACCAGTGTGTTGGACAATTTTTTAAACCTGCTGAAAGTGCAAAAACGCTTCACATGGTTCAGCTCGGCTTATGGTCAAGCGGCGGTGGTGTTTCCCATGCTGGTGGCAGCGCCTCGCTATTTCAGTGGCGCCATACAACTGGGCGAGTTGATGCAAATTTCATCCGCCTTTGGCCAGGTTCAAGAGTCGCTCAGTTGGCTGGTCAACAATTACCCGCGCTTGGCCTCATGGACCGCCACCACCCAGCGTTTGCATGGGTTTTTAGAGCAAATGGAGACCCTCAGAGCCATCTCTTATGCGGTGGTGCAAGCGCCTAGTGATGGACGCGAAGCGCCCACGTCTTTGAAAACAGCGGCACTGACGATCAACTTGCCCGACCGCACGGTGTTGCTTGACGATGTGGTGCTGGAGGTTCGTGCTGGTGACTCGGTGCTGATTCGCGGCCCGTCTGGCAGCGGTAAATCCACCTTGCTGCGGGTGCTAGCCGGTATTTGGCCCTATGTGCGTGGTTGGGATGCACAGCGCCAGCCAGTGTCGCTGTTTGAGGCCATTGCATTACCTAAAGATGCGATGTTCGTGCCGCAGCGCCCCTATTTTCCTGAAGGACGATTGCGCGACGCTTTGTGCTACCCCGGCAAAATTGACTCCTATACAGATATCGATTTGCAACAAGCCCTGATGATGGCAATGTTGCCGCAGTTCATCACACAGCTAGACAAGGTGGGCCAATGGAGCCAGCAACTCTCTGGCGGTGAAGCCCAGCGTTTGGCGATGGCAAGGGTGTTTTTAAAGCAGCCGCATTGGGTGTTTGCCGATGAAGCCACCAGCGCTTTAGACGAAGCCACTGAAAAAGTGATTTACGAGCGCTTGTTGGCTATGGTCAAGTCCAAAGGTGGCGCATTGGTATCCGTTGCTCACCGACCCAGTGTGGCGGCTTACCACCAGCGCTTATGGCAGTTGGTGAATGCCTCCGAGGGCAGCACCAAGAGCTATGTGATGCAGGTGAGCCACTGAGGTTGGTGGCCTTTCTCCAATAGAAACCAAAAAACAGTTTCTAATAGTTTCTGCGGTAAACCTTGTTCAAACCCTTGGGCGACAACACCAGCTGCCACATTTGGTGGTGACGGGTTCTGAAGCTGGCAGCGCTGCTGAGCAAGTGAAAACGCCACATGCGGTAGAAGCGTTCATCATGCGAGAGCCTCAACTGGGGCCAAGCCAGCTCAAAGCGCTGGTGCCAGTGCAGCAAGGTGCGGTCGTGGTCTGCGCCGATGTTGTGTAAATCTTCCACCACAAAATGCGCTTCGCTGGCTTGTGTGACCTCGTCTAAGCGCGGCAAATAGCCTTGGGGGTAGATATATTTTTCATTCCACGCATCCAGCAAACGCTGGCGGTTACTTTTGCCTTGGGTTTGCAACAACATCCAACCATCGTCTTTCAAGCAACGCTTGGCGGTTTCAAAAAAAGCGGCGACATGGGTTTGGTGCAACTGCTCAAAACTGCCAATGCTGACAATGCGGTCAAACTTGGATTTCCCATCGGTGTTGAACTGGCTGTAATCACCGAACTCAAACTGCACAGGCAGGTTCGCGGCCAGCTTTTGGCCGAGCTCGATTTGATGGGCTACATTGGTCAACCCCAGCACCGTCACGCCGTAATGTTCAGCGGCATAGCGCATGAAACTGCCCCAACCGCAACCCATGTCGAGCACACGCATGCCTGGGCGCAGCTGCAACTTTTTGCACACCATTTCCAACTTGGCGACTTGCGCTTCTTCCAAAGTTTGCGCACCCTCGACCCAATAAGCGCAGCTGTTGGTCATGTAAGGGTCCAGCATGGCTTGAAAGACTTGGTTATCCACGTCGTAATGCATTCTTCCCACAATACGTGACTGACTAGCGCCCTCACGCGGACGCACCACGCCTTTGAAGCCCTCCCACCAAGCCCGAGGGGTGGCCAGTTTGTCTTGCAAACCTGCCCGCATGGCACGCTCGACCATGAGGTCGATGGCCTGGCATTCCCACCAACCATCCATATAGCTTTCGCCCAATGCGAAACCGCCTTGGCTGAGCAGCCTTTGCAAAGTTTGGGGATGCTTGATTTGGATATCCCAAGGCCTGCTGCCATTCAAATGAATATCCGCACCTGCCAGCAGCTGCGCCAGCCAATCTTGGCCAGAGGGTTTGCTGTTGCGCTTGGGGGGGATATAAACAGACGGTTTGCCTGCTGGCAAACTCGGCAATACAGTTGACATAAAAATACCTCAATCGAATTAACAACCAAGGTGTAATGTTACTTTATATTTAAATAATTTAATTTATTTCTTATTTATTGAGTACTTTGTTAGGCTTTAATAAATTTACTCATTTTTCAGACGCATCTCAGCGGCCCGCGCATGGGCTTGCAAGCCCTCGCCGTGGGCCAGCACCGAGGCGATTTGCCCCAAGACCTGTGCGCCTTGCTCGCTCACCTCAATCAGGCTGGAGCGTTTTTGGAAGTCGTACACACCCAGCGGCGATGAAAAACGCGCGGTGCCTGAGGTGGGCAGCACATGGTTGGGACCGGCGCAGTAGTCGCCCAAGCTCTCACTCGTGAAAGCACCCAAAAAGATAGCCCCCGCGTGTTTGAGCAGTGGCTCCCATTCGTGGGGCTTATCGCTGGAGACTTCCAAGTGTTCGGGGGCGATGCGGTTGCTGATGTCGCAGGCCTCTTGCATGCTGCGGGTATGGATGAGCGCACCACGGCCATTGAGCGACGCCAAGATGATGTTTTTGCGTGGCATCTCGGGCAGCAATTTGTTGATGGAGGCTTGCACCGCGTCAATGTAGGCCGCGTCGGGGCACAGCAAAATGCTTTGCGCCAGTTCATCGTGTTCAGCTTGGCTGAACAAATCCATGGCCACCCAGTCGGGGGGCGTTGAGCCATCGGCCAAGACCAATATCTCTGAGGGTCCTGCAATCATGTCGATGCCCACCGTGCCAAACACGCGGCGCTTGGCCGCCGCTACATAAGCGTTGCCAGGGCCGGTGATTTTGTCGACCGCGGGCACCGTGGCCGTGCCGTAGGCCAAGGCCGCCACCGCTTGTGCGCCGCCGATGGTGAAGGCACGGGTAACACCGGCCACATAGGCTGCGGCAAGAACCAAGGGGTTTTTCTCGCCCTGCGGTGTGGGCACCACCATGATGATCTCGCCTACACCCGCCACATGGGCGGGAATCGCGTTCATGAGCACGCTGGAGGGATAGGCCGCTTTGCCACCGGGCACGTAAATGCCCACGCGGTCGAGTGGCGTGACTTTTTGGCCCAGCAAGGTGCCGTCAGCATCGCGGTAGGTCCAACTCTCGCCACTGGCCTTCTTTTGCGCCTCGTGGTAGCTGCGCACCCGCGCGGCAGCGTCTTGCAAGGCTTGTTGTTGCACCGTGGGCAAGCCGTCAAACGCGGCTTTCAGCTCGGCTTGGGTCAGTTCCAAGGCCGCCATGCTGGCGGCCTTCAAACCATCAAAACGCTCGGTGTATTCCAGGACGGCAGCGTCGCCGCGGGTTTTCACATCGGCCAAGATGTCGGCCACGCGCTGCTCGATGGCGGCATCGGTGTCAGCCGACCAATGCAAGCGCTGTTGAAACAGGGTTTCAAAGTCGGCTTGGGCGGTGGACAGGCGAAGAGGTCGGGCTTGCATGGAGGGTTTCAGGACTTGGCGCGAGCAGTGATGGCGCTGTCAAAGGTGTCAATCAGGTGGCGAATGGCAGCGGTTTTCAACTTCATGGCGGCTTGGTTCACCACCAAGCGCGAACTGATGTCCATGATGCGTTCGACTTCAATCAGGTGGTTGGCTTTCAAGGTGCTGCCGGTGGACACCAAGTCGACGATGGCGTCGGCCATGCCGGTGAGTGGGGCCAACTCCATGCTGCCATAGAGCTTGACCAAATCCACATGCACGCCTTTGGTGGCGAAGAAGTCTCGGGCAATCGCCACGTACTTGGTGGCCACGCGCAACCGTGCGCCTTGCTTGACAGCCGCGGCGTAATCGAAACCTTGGGGCACGGCCACGCTCATGCGGCAACGCGCAATTTGCAAGTCCAGCGGTTGGTACAGGCCTGCACTGCCATGCTCGATGAGGGTGTCCAAACCGGCCACACCCATGTCCGCGCCGCCATATTCCACATAGGTGGGCACATCGGATGCGCGAACCAGCACCACACGCAAGCTGTCTTGGTTGGTGGGCAAAATCAGCTTGCGCGATTTTTCGGGGTCTTCCAACACCTCGATGCCTGCGGCTTTTAACAGCGGCAAGGTCTCGTCAAAAATACGTCCTTTGGACAGCGCCAGGGTGATGCTCATCGGCTTCTTTCGATGTCCGCGCCCAAGGCGCGAAGTTTGTCTTCCATGCGGTCGTAACCGCGGTCCAAATGGTAAATGCGATCAACCACGGTTTCGCCCGAGGCCACCAAACCAGCAATCACCAAGCTGGCTGAGGCACGCAAATCGGTGGCCATGACGGTGGCACCCGACAACTTGGCCACGCCTTCGACCATCGCCACCTTGCCGTCAATTTGAATATGGGCACCCAGGCGCAGCAACTCGTTCACATGCATGAAGCGGTTTTCGAAAATGGTCTCAGTGACTTTGGCGCTGCCTTGCGACACAGCGTTGAGCACCATGAACTGCGCTTGCATATCGGTGGGAAAACCAGGGTACTCGGTGGTGCGAAAACTCTGCGCCTTCAGGTGGGCGAAGGCGGGGCCAGGCGAGCGCACCCGCAAACCACCAGTCACCGCCTCGATGCTCACACCCGCATCGCGCAGCTTGTCGATGACGGCTTCCAAATGGTCGCCACGAGCGTTGGTCAACACCACGTCGCCACCAGTGGCGGCCACCGCACACAAAAACGTGCCGGCTTCAATCCGGTCGGGCACGACTGTGTGCTTTGCACCGTGCAATTGCTCCACGCCTTGGATGTGGATGCGGCTGGTGCCGTGGCCTTCGATCTGGGCGCCCATGCGGATCAGCAACTCGGCCAAATCGGGAATCTCTGGCTCTTGGGCGGCGTTTTCCAACACCGTCTCGCCTTCGGCCAAAGCCGCTGCCATGAGGAAGTTTTCGGTGCCGGTGACGGTCACCATGTCGGTGGCGATGCGAGCGCCCTTCAAGCGGCTGCGCCCGCCTTTCAAACGCGCCACCATGTAACCCTGCTCGACATCGATCTGCGCACCCATGGCTTGCAAGCCTTTGATGTGCTGGTCAACCGGACGCGTACCAATGGCGCAACCGCCGGGCAAAGACACCTTGGCATGGCCAAACCGCGCCAGCAAAGGCCCCAGCGCCAGCACCGACGCCCGCATGGTTTTCACCAACTCATAAGGGGCTTCGGGGGTGTGCAGTTGGCCTGCATTCAACACCATGTCGCCTGCCTCATTACGCTCGGCAGTCACGCCCATGTGGCGGATCAGTTTGACCATGGTGGACACGTCTTGCAGACGCGGCACATTGGCCAGCGTCAAGGTGTCGGCGGTGAGCAAGGCGGCGCAGAGTTCAGGCAGAGCAGCGTTTTTCGCACCCGCAATTGCCACTTCGCCTTGCAACAGGCGTCCGCCACGAATCAGTAATTTGTCCATAGGGTCTCAGGCCTTCAGGCCTGCGCCTTCCACTCGGCAGGGGTGAAGGTTTTCATGGATAAAGCATGTACTTCGTCGTTGGCCATTTTGTCGCCCAAGGTGCCATACACTTTTTGGTGGCGTTGGATGGGGCGCAAGCCCTCGAAAGCCGAGGTGACCACGGTGGCATACCAATGGCGGCCATCGCCCTCCACATGCACGTGTTCGCAGGGCAAGCCGTTGGCGATCATGGTTTCAATCTGGTCTGCGGTCATGGTTCAACCCCGAATTTTGTAGCCGATGCGCAGCAAATGCAGCGCCAAGGCAGCCACCAACACAAATGCACCCCCCACCAGCGCCAGACTCAACCAAGGCGAGACATCGCTCACCCCGAAAAAACCGTAGCGAAAACCGTCGATCATGTAGAAGAACGGGTTGAGGTGGCTGACCTGCTGCCAAAACGGCGGCAGGGAATGGATGGAATAAAACACGCCACTCAAAAACGTCATGGGCGTGATGAGGAAATTTTGAAAAGACGACATTTGGTCGAATTTGTCGGCCCACAAGCCGGCAATCAAACCCAAGGTGCCCAGCATGGCGGCACCCAACAAGGCAAAGACCAAGATCCAAACCGGCCAGACCACGGTGAGTGGCGCAAACCACACCGTGACCAGCAGCACACCCGCACCCACCGCCAAGCCACGCACCACCGCCGCCAGCACATAAGCCGCAAACCAGCTGACGGGCCCCAAGGGGGTGAGCAGAATAAACACCAAATTGCCCATCATCTTGCTTTGCACCATGGAGGACGAGCTGTTGGCGAAGGCGTTTTGCAGCAGGCTCATCATGACCAAACCGGGTACCAAGAAGGCGGTGTAGCTGACACTGTCATAGACCGTGATGCGACCTTCCAGCAAATGTCCAAAAATCAACATGTACAAAAGTGCGGTCAACACCGGTGCGGCAATGGTTTGGGCGCTGACTTTCCAAAAGCGCAGCACCTCTTTGTAAAACAGCGCTTGCCATCCCCTCATGACGCAGCCCCCATGACATCCAAGAACACGTCTTCCAAATCGGCTTTGCGGATTTCCACGTCCTCGGCCACCAAGCCCGCTTGGCGAACTGCCGCGAGGTAGTTTTCAATTTGCGCCGCATCGTTGGCGGGAAACTGCACAATGCGCCCCGTCACACGGGCCTGAGCAGCCAATTCGAGGGGCAACTGTGCATCGAGTTTGAAGCGCAGCACATTGCTGGAGGCGTTTTTCAGCAAGCTGCTGGTGCTGTCCAAGGCCACCACCTTGCCGTTTTTCAGCATGGCGATGCGGTTGCACAAAGCCTCGGCTTCTTCCAAATAGTGGGTGGTCAACAACACCGTGTGGCCCTCGCGGTTCAAACGCGCAATGAACTGCCACAGGGTTTGGCGCAACTCCACATCCACGCCCGCAGTGGGTTCGTCCAACACGATGACCGGGGGTTTGTGGACCAAGGCTTGCGCCACCAACACGCGGCGCTTCATGCCGCCTGAGAGTTGACGCATGTTGTGGTTGGCCTTGTCAGCCAGCCCCAAGCAATCCAGTAATTCGTCAAGCCAAGCATCGTTGCCAGTGATGCCGAAATAGCCCGACTGGAAGCGCAGCGCTTCACGCACGGTGAAAAAGGGATCGAACACCAACTCTTGCGGCACCACACCCAAGATTTTGCGCACCTGCGCAGACTGGGTTTGTACATCCAAACCCTGTACTTTGATATGGCCACTGCTGGGCTGCAACAAACCGGCCAAGATGCTGATAAGTGTGGTTTTACCTGCTCCGTTGGGCCCCAAGAGGCCGAAAAACTCGCCTTGCTCAATGTCAAAGCTCACGCCGTCGAGGGCCTTGAAAGCGCCGCGAGCGCCAGTGAAGGTTTTATTGACGGACTGAAAGGAAATGGCTGTCATAAGTGAAGCCATTGATTCTAAGGCTTCGAGGGTCTAGGCCTCTTAAGCTTGGAGTTCAAGCAAATCTTGTACGCCGTAGACGCGAGCCAAAGCCAGCGCTTTGGCGGGCAAGCCTGAGACTGTCAAGGCGTGTTGTTGTTGAGCGGCCTCACGCAAGCCGGTCAGCAACACGGCTAAAGCAGATGAGTCAAATTGCTGCAAAGCCGAGGCGTCCACACGCAGCGAGGGCTGGGTTCGTGCCAAGGCACCCAACTGCTGCGCCACCGTCGCCGCTTGGGCGTGGGTGAGTTGCGCGGGCAATTGAAAAACCGTGCCGTCTTTCACTTGCGGCTGTTCGATTTGTTGCGCTCTGCCAAAGTGGCAATCAGGCCGTCTACGCCTTTGGCATTGATTTCCTGAGAAAACTGGGTGCGGTAGTTATCAACCAACCACACGCCCAGCAGATTGAAGTTGTAAATCTTCCAGCCACCTGGGGCGTCAGCGCTCTTCTCCAAACGGTAGTCCAGCGGAATGGGCTCATTGCCGCCACGGATTTCAGAGCGCACCACCACCTCGTTGTCTTCAGCACTGCCCTTGAAACCTTTGACCACGATGGTGTGGCTTTCTTTGGCTTGCGACAACGCACCGGCATAGCTGCGTACCAACAGCATTTTGAATTCCTCTTGTAAACGCTTTTGTTGCTCGGGCGTGGCTTTTCGCCAAGCCGGGCCGACAGCGGAGGCGGTCATGCGTTGAAAATTGACATTGGGAAGTACCTTGGTGTCCACCAAATTGGCGAGTTTTTGCATGTCACCGGATTTAACGGCAGGTTCCTTGCGAACCACTTCCATTAACTCATTGGACAATTGCTGCATAAATGCATCAGGGGCTTGCTGACTGGCATGGGCTGGCAAGCCAAAAGCAGCAACCGCTACCCATAGCCAAGCGGTGATGGCCCTTTGAAGCCAAAGGTTGAGAGTCGATATTCTTCGCTGAACCATATCTGCACCTTGAGAATCATTAACCAAGGGAGACATTATTGGTTATTTGGGCTGTTTTTGTTGTCAAGGTCATTATTTTTCTTCTAGCTCGTCCACATCCGAGGGCGGACCGCGGCGGACCGCGGCACGGCGTTTTTGCAAATAAGCATCACGTACAAAGCTGTATTTGTCCAAAGCCACCTCGTTCAAACGGTCGTCCATGCCCAAAAACTGAGCTCTTTTGTCCACCAAACGCAAGGCGATACCTTGGTTTCGCGAGGCCACAGGGTTGATTTGTGACCAAGGGTCGCCGTGTCGGTCTACCAGCAAAGCGGCAGTGTCACGGGCTGTGGAGGGCCCGAGCAGAGGAAGCACGACATAGGGGCCCGAAGGCATTCCCCAGTAGCCCAAGGTTTGGCCAAAGTCGGCGGTATGCCTTTGCAAGCCCACATGCGTGCCTACGTCGATCAAGCCATAAAGACCAATGGTGGAGTTGACCACCACCCGAGCACCGGTCTCCAAGGTTTCTTTGGGCTTGAGTTGCAAGCCGTTGTTCACCACCGACCACGCATCGCGCAAGTTACCAAAGAAGTTTTGGACGGTGGTTTGCAATACATCAGGCGTGTAATCTTGGTACGACTTGGCCACAGGTTTTAAAACAGCTTGGTCCACGCTGTCATTGAAGGCGTCGATTTTTCGGTTGGTGGTCTCAAACGGGTCCAAGGGGTTACCGCCCGAAGTGCTGGCACAACCCACCAAGGCCAGTAGCAAAGTTGCCAGGCACAGGCGCAGGATAGAAGTCAGGCGGGGCATGCTTATTTGCTTTCAGGGGCAGCGGGTTCGGCTGCTTTGTTATAGAGGAATTTACTGATGAGGTTCTCTAACACCACAGCTGACTGGGTATCTTGGACTTTGTCGCCTTCGGCCAGCACTTTTTCTTCAGCACCGGCCTCTATGCCGATGTACTGCTCACCGAGCAAGCCGCTGGTGAGAATCTTCAAGGAGCTGTCTTTGGGGAACTGGTGCTGGGTTTCAATCGCCATGACCACCCGCGCTTGGTAGCTGTTGCCATCAAAATTGATGTCTTTGACGCGGCCCACCACCACACCAGCGCTTTTGACCGCCGCTTGTTTTTTCAAGCCACCAATGTTGTCAAACAGGGCAGAGACGGTATAGGTTTTTTGAAAGCTCAGGCTGAGCAAATTGGCCGACTGCAGCGCCAAGAACAGCAGCGCTGCTGTGCCAATCAGCACCAGCAAACCTACCCAAACATCATTGCTCGATCGTTGCATTTTGGGAAGCCCCTTTAAATTGAAAACATCAAAGCCGTGAGGACAAAGTCTAAGGCCAACACGCTCAGAGACGCCAACACCACGGTGCGGGTGGTCGCACGTGCCACGCCCTCGGGCGTGGGCTGCGCCTCAAAACCTT
>CAMCWS010000045.1 GCA_945882755.1 Bordetella parapertussis
TTCAAAGCAAAACGAAACTGCGCTTCGTTCAGCGTCAACCTTTCGATGGGCGTTGCTTGCGCTTGCGCCACACTGAGGCTGGCTGAGAGCGGCGCGGTCTGCGCCTGCAACTGCGCCAGCAACTCAGGGGCGATGGTGAGCAAATCGCAGCCAGCCAGTGCTGTGATTTGCCCGATGTTGCGAAAGCTCGCCCCCATCACCTCGGTGGCAACACCATGCTGTTTGTAGTAGTTGTAAATCTGGCGAACGCTTTGCACGCCTGGGTCATTCGCTCCCGCACGCTCTGCCTCGTTCCACGCCGCACCCGCCGCCTTTTTGTGCCAGTCGTAAATACGGCCAACAAAAGGTGAAATGAGCTTCACCCCAGCTTGGGCGCAAGCCACGGCCTGCGCAAACGCAAACAACAAAGTGAGGTTGGTGTGTATGCCTTCACGCTCAAGCACCTGAGCGGCTTGTATGCCCTCCCAGGTGGCCGCGATTTTGATGAGCACCCGCTTTTCAGTGTCTATACCCTGCGCTTGGTAGAGCTGGGTGATGCGCCGCGCCCGTGCAAGGGTGGCATCGGTGTCAAAGCTCAAACGGGCATCGACTTCGGTGGACACACGCCCAGGCAGCAAGGACAACAGTTCCACGCCAAAGCGCACCAGCAAACGGTCTATGGTTTCATCCAGCGCCGCCTTGGGATGCTGGGCCAAAGTCTCGTCCAACAAGGAACGGTAGACCGGCATTTGCACCGCTTTGAGGATGAGCGAGGGGTTGGTGGTGGCGTCTGCGGGCTGAAATTGGGCGATTTGCTTGAAGTCGCCGGTGTCTGCCACCACGGTGGTAAATTGCTTTAAAGCATCGAGTTGGTTCATCGCGGCATTATCTCTTTCAAGCCTGTTGTGTCGTTGACTTCACCTCGAACAGCAATAACGCTACAGTCTGACTTATGAAAAATATTTTGGTCTTAGGTGGAAGCGGTTTTGTGGGTCGCCATGTATGCGAAGCTTTGAACCGCGCAGGCGTTCACACCACAGTGCCCACACGTCGCTTGCCAGCGCGTTCGGTGCAAATGCTGCCCATGGTGTCGGTGGTGCAAGCCGATGTACACGACCCCGCGCAATTGGCCGCCTTGCTGCCCGGGCATGATGCGGTGATTAACCTGATCGCCATCTTGCATGGCAGCGAAGCGCAATTTGACAAAGCCCATGTGCAACTGCCCACGCTGTTGGCCAAAGCGTGTTTGGCTGCCGGCGTCAAACGACTGGTGCATATCAGCGCTTTGGGTGCAGATGTGAATGCACCCTCCATGTACCAGCGCAGCAAAGCGCGTGGTGAACAGGTTTTGCAAGACCATGTGGCCCAAGGTCTGGCGCTGACGGTTTTGCGACCCAGCGTGATCTTTGGCGAAGACGACGCCTTCATCAATGTGTTTGCCAAGCTGCAAGCCTTGGCACCGGTGGTGCCGCTGGCCGGTGCGCACACCCGTTTTCAGCCGGTGTGGGTACACGATGTAGCGCAAGCGGTGGCATATGCGGTTCTGCACCCAGCCACAGCGGGTCACAGCTATGAACTGGCAGGACCTCAGGTCTTTACCTTGCAACAGTTGGTTGAACACGCAGGCATATGGGCGCAGCACCCGCGCTGGGTCATTCCTTTGCCAAACGCGCTGGCCTATGTGCAAGCTTGGGTGATGGAGCACCTGCCAGGTCCCACTTTGATGAGCCGCGACAACGTGGCTTCTATGAAAGTCGATAACGTGGCCAGCGGCTCTGCTTTGGGTTTGAGCGCCTTGGGTGTTCACACACCAGCGAGCTTGGCCAGTGTGTTTACCTTGCCTTGAAAACCATGCAAACCTATCTTGTGGGTGGCGCGGTGCGAGACGCCTTGCTGGGCATACATGGCAGCGACCGCGACTGGGTGGTGGTAGGCAGCACCCCCGAAGACATGCTCGCCCAAGGTTTTGTTCCTGTGGGCAAAGACTTTCCGGTGTTTTTGCACCCCCAGAACAAAGACGAATACGCACTGGCGCGAACAGAACGCAAAACTGCACCAGGCTACAAAGGCTTTGTGATCCATGCGGCACCTGAAGTCACGCTAGAGCAAGACTTGGCGCGGCGCGACCTCACCATCAACGCCATCGCCCAAGACGCACAAGGTCAGCTGACAGACCCCTATGGTGGCGAGCGTGATTTAAAACAAGGTGTGCTGCGCCATGTCAGCTTGGCCTTTCGTGAAGACCCTGTGCGCATCTTGCGTTTGGCCAGATTTGCGGCACGTTTTCCCCATTTTGTGGTTGCACCCGAAACCCAAGTTTTGATGGTGGAGATGGTGCAAGCCGGTGAGGTCAAGGCACTGGTGGCCGAACGTGTGTGGCAAGAATTGGCCAAAGGTTTGATGGGCCACCAACCCTCGCGCATGTTGCAAGTGTTGCGCGAATGCGGCGCTTTAGCGGTTTTATTGCCTGAAGTGGCTCGCTTGTACGGTGTGCCGCAACCGGTGGAACACCACCCCGAGGTGGACACCGGTGTGCATCTTGAGATGGTGTTGGACCAATGCGCTCGCATGAACATGCCGCTGGAAGTGCGGTTTGCAGCTCTTTGCCACGATTTGGGCAAAGGCAACACCCACCCCAGCGCCTTGCCACGCCATATCGGGCATGAAGGGCGCAGCGTCAAACTGCTGCGCGGTATCAGCGAGCGTTTTCGGGTACCGCAACACTGCAAAGAACTCGCCGAAGTGGTGGCGCGTGAACATGGCCATATCCATGGATGCCTAAAACTCAGTGCTGAATCGGTGTTGCGTTTGCTGGTGCGTTGCGATGCCCTGCGCCGCCCTGAGCGTTTCGCGCAAGTCTTGCAAGCCTGTGAATGCGATGCCCGAGGGCGACTGGGCTTGCAAGAACGCGCTTACCCGCAAGCCGCCCACCTGCGCGGTTTGCTCAAAGCTGCCTTGTCGGTGGACACCACCACGCTTTCTGATCAAGCCATGCAGCAAGGCTTAAAAGGCGCTCACATAGGCCAGCACATCGATGCTGCGCGGGTCTTTGCACTGAAGGCGGTGTTGACCGGCTGATTATTTCGCTGCCGTGTCAGCGTCCCAGCGTCCCGCCAAATTCTTCAGCAACTGCGTCACCGCCAAAGCGCGGCGGCTTTGTACATCCAGCAAATTGCGCTGTGCGGCAAGCGCACTGGCTTGGGCAGTGACCACATTCAAGTAACTGACGGTGCCTGCTGCGTACTGCGCTTCGGTGATGCGCAAATTGCGCTCTGCAGCTTGCAATGCCTGTGCCTGCGCTGCCTCTTGCGCCTGCAATTGATGGGTGGCCACCAAGTTGTCTTCCACCTCTTGCAAGATGGTCAGCACGGTTTGCTGGTAGTTGAGCAGCGCCACTTCCAAGGCGGCGCGGGCATCATCCTTGGCGGCTTGGCGCTGTCCGCCATCAAACAAAGACAAAGCCAAGGATGGCCCCAAGGACCACAGACGCGACGATGCGTTGAACAGGCTGGCCAGTTCTGTGCTTTTGTAGCCCGTGCTGGCGGCAAAACTGAAGGTGGGAAAGAAAGCGGTCTGCGCCACCCCCAATTGCGCTTGGGCGGCCATGACCCGCATTTCGGCGGCACGAACATCAGGGCGACGTTGTAACAAAGATGCGGGCAACAGCGTGGGCAAGGCGGGCAGTGCAGGCAAGGCTTGCGAAGCGGCCAGCTGCAAAGCCGATGGCGCTTGGCCCAGCAAAACCGCCAAGCTGTGGGTCAGTTGTTGGCGCGTTGTTTCGACATCGATGCGTTGCGCCACCGTACTTTGCCATTGCGACTCGGCCTGCGCCACATCTGCGGCAGACACCACACCCGCCTCGTAGCGGTAGCGCGTCAAGGTCAAGGCCCGCTCGTAAGCCGCTTGCGCTTTTTCTACCACTGCAAACTGCCGCTCGGCGGTGCGCAAGGCGATATAGGTTTGCACCAGGGTCGCTTGGGCCGACAAGCGAGCCAGCGCCAAATCTTCTTGGCTGGCCAATGCGTTGGCCTGCGCTGCTTGGGTTTGCAAGTCGATGCGACCCCACACATCGAGTTCCCACGTCAAGGGCAAGCTGAGGTTTGCGCTGTTGGATGCGGCGCCTCCTGCACTGCTGACTGAACGTGCTGCCCCAGCGCTTACCGACACACTGGGCCACAAACTGGCTTGGGCCGCAGCCACACTGGCTTGGGCTTGGCGCACCTTGGCCGATAACAGTTGCAAATTCAGATTGCCGGATTCAAGTTGCGCTTGCAAACCGTTGAGCACAGGGTCTTGAAACAAGGTCCACCAAGCACGGTCCACCGCATCACCCGCCGCCGCAAGTGATTGCACAGCGCCAAAAGCTTCGGGTGTGCGAGCCGTGGGTTTAACAACCGCAGGTTTTTTGAACCAGCTGGCACAGCCTGCTAGCAACACGCACAGCGCGATCACTGAAAGCGCATTTGCCTGCCCTGACCGCTGCCTGTTCATGCCATCCCCTTGCCTGAAACCACAGAACTTAGCACGCTCGGTGGTGCGCCACGCCAAGCCAGCCAACGGCCTCGCAAGGCTTCCAACCCCACAAACACAATCGGTGTTGTGAACAAGGTCAAGAGCTGGCTCAGCACCAAACCACCCAGCACCGCCAGCCCCAAGGGTTGGCGTAACTCCGCACCCACGCCATAGGCCAAGGCCAAGGGAATCGCACCCAACATCGCGGCGGCTGTGGTCATTAGGATGGGGCGCAAGCGCTGCTGCGCGGAAAGGTAAATCGCTTGGGCAGGGCTGCGTCCCAGGCGCTGCTTTTGCAAAGCAAAATCAATCATCAAGATGGCATTTTTTTTCACGATGCCAATCAGCAAGATCACGCCAATCATGGCGATGATGCTGAACTCGGTACCCATGGCCATCAAGGTCAGCAAGGCGCCCAGCCCAGCCGAAGGCAAGGTGGACAGTATGGTGAGCGGGTGCAACAGGTTTTCATACAGTACACCTAAGACCAGGTACAGCGTCAGCAAGGCAGACAGTATCAACAGAGGCTGGGTTTCCAAGGAGCGCTGAAACGCGTTGGCGGTACCTGCAAAACTGGCTCGCACCGACACCGGTAAATTGAGCTCAGCCACCGTGGCGTCGATGGCCTGTGTGGCTTGCGACAACGACACACCTGTGGCCAAGCTGAAGCTGAAAGTGTCTGATGGCACACCGCCTTCATGTGACACCGACAACGCCGTATTGGTGAGTTCTATTCGCGCAAAACTGCTGAAAGGCACAGCTTGGCCACGGTCATTGATGAACTGCATACGCTTTAGCGCCTCGGCGTTTTGCAAATATGGCGCAGCGAGCTCCATCACCACACGGTATTGGTTCAACGGGTTGTAAATCACCCCAATTTGTCGTTGGCTGAAACCGTTGCTGAGCACCGTGTCAATGGCTCGCACCGACAAGCCCAGACGAGCAGCCGCATCGCGGTCAATCACCACCGAGGTTTGCAAGCCACGCTCTTCAAAGTCACTGCTGACGTCTTCCAATTCTTTGAGTTTGGCCAAGGCTCGGCGTAATTTGGGCTCCCACTCACGCAGCTGCGCCAAGTCATCGGCTTTGATGCTGAACTCATATTCCGAGTTGGAAGGACGTCCACCCACGCGTATGTCTTGCACCGGCGTCAAAAACAACCGCGCACCCGCCTCCTTGGACAGTTGCTTGCGTAAGCGTGCCACCACCTGCTCGGCACTGGCGTCACGCTGATCGCGTGGCTTGAGAGTGATGAACATGCGGGCCGCATTGCGTTGCCCCTCGCCGGTGAAACCTGTCACCGTTTCAACCGCAGGGTCGGCCTGCACAATGGCCAACATGGTGTGCAAGCGCTGCTGCATCGCCTGAAACGAGGAACTTTGGTCGGCACGAATAAAGCCATTGATGCGGCCGGTGTCTTGTTGTGGAAAAAAGCCTTTGGGGATGGCACGGTACAGGGTGACATTCAGGGCGATGGCGGCAACCAACACCAACCACATCCACCACGGGTGACGCAAAGCCCAAGTCAAGGCCTGTTTGTAAATACGTAACCATTGGCTGCGCCGTGTACGAAGCGGTGGCCTGACTTGCTGCGGCAACAAAGCGGCACACAACATGGGTGTGGTGGTCAAGGACACCAACATCGACACCAAGATGGCGGCGGTCATCACCACCGCAAATTCACGAAACAATCTACCCAACATGCCGCCCATGAACAAAATGGGGACGAAAACCGCCACCAAAGAAATGCTGATGGCGACCACGGTAAACCCAATGTCGCGTGAACCCTGCAAACACGCTTGCAGCAAAGGCACACCCCGCTCGCGTTGTCGGGTGATGTTTTCCAGCACCACGATCGCGTCATCCACCACAAAGCCGGTGGCGATGGTCAAAGCCATGAGGGTGAGGTTGTTCAAACTCAAACCCATGAGGTACATCACCACACAAGTTCCGGCTAAGGACAAAGGCAGGGCGACAGCAGGAATGAGCGCAGTTTGCCAACGCTTTAAAAACAAACCCACCACCAAAATCACCAGCGCAATTGACAACACCAAGGACTTTTGTATCTCCAGCAACGACGCCCGTACGGTGGGTGAGCGGTCCAACACCACCGCCATCTTTACTGCCGCTGGCAAACCTGCCTCCAACGTGGGCAAGATCTGGCGCACCCTGTCAACTGTCTCGATCACATTGCCGCCAGGTTGCAAGTTCAGCACCAACAGCACAGCGGGTTGACCTTGGGATACACCGTCGGTACGCACATCCTGCACCGAGTCCTGTACCTGCGCCACGTCTTGTAATCGCAAAGCCTGACCGTTGACATAGCGCAATATCAGAGGTGCGTAGTCTTGCGCAGTGCGGGCTTGGTCATTGGCCTCGATTTGCCAGGCTTGGCTCTCGTCCTCCACCAGGCCTTTAGGACGGTGTGCGTTGTTGGCCACCACCGCTTGACGCACCATCTCCAGCGAAATACCTGCAGCGCTGAGTTTGTTGGGGTCCAGGGCAATACGAACCGCAGGCAAAGCACCGCCGCCCAAGGTGACCTGCCCGACGCCATCGACTTGCGCCAACCGCTGGGCCAAAGTGGTCGAAGCCATGTCATACATCTGGCCGCGTGTGTAAGTGTCTGAGGTCAAGGTCAACACCAACATCGGGCTGTCTGCAGGGTTGACCTTTCTGTAGGTAGGCCGACTCGGCATGCCGGTTGGCAACAAAGGCTGGGCTGTGTTGATGGCCGCTTGCACCTCCCGAGCAGCGCCATTGATATCGCGGTCGAGTTCAAACTGCAAGGTCACGCGGGTGCTGCCCTGTGAAGAACTGGACGTCATTTCGGTCACGCCTGCGATATTGCCCAAGACCCGCTCCAGTGGCGTGGCCACGGTGCCAGCCATGGTCTCGGGACTGGCACCAGGCAAATTGGCTTGCACCGAGATGGTGGGGAAATCCACCTGCGGCAGGGGCGCTACCGGCAGTTGCACATAGGCCAAGGCACCCGCCAAGGCCAGACCAATGCTCAGCAAGGTGGTGGCCACAGGTCTGGCGATAAAGGGGGCAGACATGTTCATGCTGCAAAAGCGCGACGCTGCGCCCAAGCGTCAAGCTGCAAGTAAATCACGGGTGTGGTGAACAAGGTCAACCACTGACTCAAAATCAAGCCGCCCACCAAAGTCACACCCAGCGGATGGCGCAACTCGCTGCCCATGCCGCTGCCCAGCATCAGCGGCAAGGCACCCAGCAAGGCACACAAGGTGGTCATCAAAATCGGACGAAAGCGCAGCAAACAGGCTTGGGTGATGGCTTGGCGCGGCAGCATGCCTTGGCGACGCTGCGCATCCAGCGCAAAGTCAATCATCATGATGGCGTTTTTCTTGACAATGCCAATCAACAAGACAATGCCGATGACAGCGATCAAGCCCAACTCGATACGCGCCACCAACAAAGCCAGCAAGGCGCCCAAGGCCGCAGAAGGCAGCGTCGACAAAATCGTGATGGGGTGGACATAGCTCTCATACAGCACACCCAATACGATGTACATGGTGACCACCGCAGCCAGCACCAACCACAGGCTGTTGAGCAAAGAGGCTTTGAAGGCCAAAGCCGCACCCTCAAAACGCGTCTCCACAGAAGGCGGCACATCTTCTTCGGCTCGCATGGCTTGCCAATGCCCCTCAACGGCTTGCACCGCCTCACCCAGTGAAGCATTTGCGGCTGGCTTGAACGACAAAGTGACAGCAGGAAACTGCGCCACATGCAAGATGCTGAGCAATGCTGAGCGTTCTTCCACCTTGGCCACACTGCTCAAAGGCACTTGCGAACCATTGACTGAGGGCACCAGCAGTAACGACAAAGCAGCAGGCCCTAGACGGTCTTGGTCTTGCACCTCCAACACCACACGGTACTGGTTGCTTTGGGTGAAGATGGTTGAGACCAAGCGTTGACCAAAGGCGTTGTAGAGCGCATTGTCGATGGCCAAGACGGTCACGCCCAAACGGGCTGCGCCCTCGCGGTCAATGCGCACATAGGCCTGCAAGCCTTGGTCTTGGTAGTCGCTGGCCACATCTGCCAGTGCGGGGTCTAGGCGCAAACGCTCTTGCAGGCGCTTGGACCAATACCCCAGAGCCTCGCCATCGGGGCCGCTGAGCAAAAAACGAAACGGGTTGCGGGTCACGCGGTCTTCCAAACTCAAATCTTGCAGGGGTTGCATATACACCTGCAAGCCTGAAACTTGTCGGGAAAGCAAGGCAAGACGCTCTAAGGTGGCTGTTAACCCTTCGGGACGCTGCGCCTTGGGCACCAAATTCAAGGTCATGCGACCCGCATTCAAACTGGCATTGGGGCCATCCACACCAATGAAGGAGGTCAGGCTTTGCACCGCAGGGTCTTGCAGCAGCAAGCGCCCCAAAGCCTGTTGACGCTCTGACATGGCCTCAAACGAGGTCGACTGCGTGGCCTCGGTGATGACTTGCACCGCACCCGTGTCTTGCAAAGGGAAAAACCCCTTGGGGCTAATCAGGTAAGCGGCCACGGTCAACACCACCGTCAAACCAAATGAGGCCAGCGTGGCAACAGGACGGTCCAGCACCCAATTCAATCCACGGCCATAAACGGCAATCAAGTGCTTTAACCAAGCACCTGAGTCCAAGGTGTCGTGGTCGCTCTTTTGTGCCCGCAGCACATGGGCGCACAGCATGGGGGTGAGGGTCAATGAGACAAAAGCTGAAATCAAAATCGCCACAGCCAAGGTGATGGCAAATTCATGGAACAAACGCCCCACCACATCGCCCATGAACAACAAGGGAATCAACACCGCAATCAGCGAGAAAGTCAGCGACACGATGGTGAAGCCAATTTGCTGTGCGCCCTCGATAGCAGCTTGGACCGGTGTTCGCGGCTGCTCTGGGTCTTGCAAATAACGGGCAATGTTTTCGATCATGACGATGGCGTCATCCACCACAAAACCTGTGGCTACCGTGAGCGCCATCAAGGTGAGGTTGTTGACCGAAAAACCGGCCAAGTACATGACCGCAAAAGTACCCACCAAGGACAAAGGCACCACCACCGCAGGAATCAAGGTGGCGGACGCACTGCGCAGAAATACAAAAATCACCATGACCACCAAGGCCATCGACAACAGCAACTCGAATTGCACATCCCGCACCGAGGCGCGGATGGTGGTGGTGCGGTCGGTCATCACCTGCACATCCAAACTGGCTGGCAAAGTTGCGCGTAAAGCGGGAAGCAAGGCCTGCACCCGTTGCACGGTGTCGATCACATTCGCACCCGGCTGCCGCTGAATATTCAAGACAATGGCAGGCTGCGTATTGGCCCAAGCAGACAAACGGCTGTTCTCAGGCGCATCCTTGATGGTGGCCACATCTCTCAGGCGCAAAGGGTTGCCGTTTTTATAGGCCAACACCAAATTGGCATAGTCCTGCGCCGATTGCATTTGGTCGTTGGCATCCAAGCTAGAGGCACGGGCAGGGCCATCCAAACTGCCCTTGGCCATGCTCACATTGGCTTGGTTGATGGCAGTGCGGACGTCTTCTAGCGAAAAACCCGCAGCGCTCAAAGCTTGGCTGTTGACCTGTATCCGCACCGAGGGGCGTTGGGCACCTGCGATGCTGACCAAGCCCACGCCAGCCACTTGCGACAAGCGCATGGCCAAACGGTTTTCCACCATGTCATGCACCCGCGTGATGGGCAGCGAGGGCGAGCTGATGGCCAGGGTCAACACCGGTGCATCCGCTGGGTTGACCTTGCTGTAGGCCGGTGGCATGGGCAAGTCTGCGGGCAGCACACCGGTGGCTGCATTGATGGCGGCCTGCACCTGTTGCTCGGCCACATCCAAAGGCAACTTCAGCGAGAAACGCAAAGTGATGACGGACGCACCGCCCGAGCTGACCGAGGTCATTTGGTCCAAGCCCGGCATTTGCCCCAACTGCCGCTCTAGTGGTGCGGTGACGGTTGCGGTCATCACCTCGGGGCTCGCACCGGGGTACAGGGTGTTCACCTGAATCGTGGGGTAATCGATTTGCGGCAACGAAGCCACGGGTAAAAAACGGTAGGCCAAAGTCCCACACAGCAACAAGGCCAACATCGTCAGCGAAGTGGCCACCGGTCGCAAAATAAACAATCGCGACAGGTTCATGGTTTACGCGCTTTCACCACCTCCACCCCACTGCCGCTGCGTAAACGGTCAGCGCCATCGGTGACGACTTGTTGACCGGCTTTGAGGTCGGCTTTCACTGCTTGCCAATCACCCTCAACCGCTTCGAGCTGCACGGTTTGCACTTGCACGGTGTTGTCGGCTTGAACCACATACACAAAGGTGCCTGCCGCGCCGCGTTGCACTGCTTGCACAGGAACCGCCAGCACATTTTTCAAAGTGTCCAACTGCAAACGAATGTTGGCAAACTGGTTGGGAAACAAACTGCCGTCGCGGTTGTCCAAGGTGGCTTTCAAACGCAGGGTGCTGGTGGCTACATCAATGGCGTTGTCGGTGGTGCTGACACGCCCTTGGGCGAGCCGTATTTTTTGGTCACGGTCCCAGGCTTCGACCGGCAATGCTTGGCCCGCTTTCAATTTGCGCATGATCAAAGGGACATGCATCTCAGGGACAGAAAACACCACAGCCATGGGCTGAGTTTGCGTGATATTGACCAAGCCATTGGGGTCGCTAGAGCGCACCAAACTGCCCAACTCGACTTGCTTCAAACCCAGCCGTCCGCTGATGGGGGCGGTGACACGGGTGTAGGAAAGCTGCAATTTGGCCATATCGATTTGCGCTTGATCGGTTTGCACCGTGCCTTGCAATTGACGCACCAAAGCGGCTTGTGTTTCTACCTGCTGACGCGCAATAGCGTCCTTGCTGAGCAAGTCTTGGTAACGCTGCAAATCCAACTCTGCGTTTTTCAAGAGTGCGGCATCTCGGGCGAACTGCCCCTGCGCTTGGTTGAGCTGCGCTTCAAAGGGTCTGGCATCAATGTCAGCCAGTAGCTGTCCGGCTTGCACCAACTGGCCTTCTGTGAAACGCAGGGCTTTGAGTTCGCCATCGACCTTGGCCCGCACAACCGCAGTGTTGAGCGCTACCAAGGTACCCGCAGCTTGCACGCTGTAGCGAATATCCATGAGGCGTACCTCACCCACACTCACCGGCGTGTTGCGTGAGCCCTCACCGCCGCCTTTGCCGGAGCGGCCACTTGGCGGCTTTTTGCCAGCCATTTCCGCATCACTTGGGGCTGAACTGAATGTGTTTTTGATGTCTGGGTAAAACCAAGTAAGCGCAAATGCAGCTACGACCAAAATGGACAGTAACCACCACTTGACCCTGCCAGATTGGCTATGTGACATTGCGCTGAATGGGTTGAACGGCTTATCCATAGGTTCATGTTAACTGCCGAAGATGTCCCTAGAGTAAGCGTGCCAAACCAGCGCACACCATGCTGAGAATGATGGTGGTGGTCAAAGGCAGAAAGATCTCGCGGCCAAACAAACGAAAGCGCAAGTCGCCTGGCAAGCGACCAAACCCGAGCTTTTGCAACCATGGCGTAATGCCTTGGATCAGCAGCAAGGCCAAGAAGACCACGATCAACCAACGGAACATTTGTCTACAACCTGTGTGTTCTGTCGCCTTGCACAAAACCCAAGGGCTGCCAAGCCTGGCCACGGCCTAAGGCGATGACTTTGAACAACTCGCCCATCTCGTGCTCAGTGATGAGTTTTTGCGCCATGGCCCTGTCGGCCACAGAGGCGTTTTCCAGCAAACCCAGCAAGCCGCTGTTGAGCAAAAAATGCGCTTGGCTGGTATAGCCCAACACATCCAAACCCACTTCCTGCGCGGCTAAGGCCACGCCAGTGAAATCAACATGGGCGGTGATGTCTTTCAATCCCACACTTTGCAAAGGGTTGCTGTCACTGCGGTGTGCTTGGTGGCACATGAGTGTGCCCATGTGGCGTTGCGCATGGTAGTACTCGGCTTCGGGGAAACCGTAATCGATCAAAAACATCGCGCCGCTATGCAGGCGTTCACCCACACTGCGAATAAAAGCCTGTGCTTGAGTATGGATTTCGGTCAGGTAATCGTACGTGCCCTCAATCGCAAGGGGGGGCCGCTCGTCGCTGGGAAGGTCTTGCCAAGCAAAACCGCTGGTCGCCTCGTCCCAGACCACCCCGCGTTCATGCCAGACACCCTCTGTACGTTGCAACAATTTGACGGGCATGGCGTCAAGCACTTCATTGCCCACCACAACGGCGCGGATGCTTTCAGGCAATTCACTGATCCACTGCACACGTGACCCAAAAGCCGCCAAAGTTTGCGCTTGGCGTTCACGCAAAGCGCCGGATACCTCGACGATGGTGTAGCTTTGCACGGCGTCGCCCAAGACGCCTAACAACTGAGCGGCCAAGGTACCGTTGCCCGCACCAAACTCCAGCACCGAGCGGGTTTGGGTGAGTGCCAAGGCCTCGGCCACGCTGCTTGCCAAGGCCTTGCCAAAATACGAGGACATTTCAGGCGCGGTGACAAAATCACTGCCCTGCTCAGGCATACGCCCAATCTGACCTTGACCCGCAGCGTAGTAACCCAAGCCCGGCGCGTACAAGGCCAGCGCCATGAATCGGTCAAAGGGCAACCAGCCACCATCAGCGGCCAAACGCGCTTGTATCAGCGCCTGCAGTGCAGTCGCTAAACTCTTTGCCTGTGTTTCCATAGATAGATTGTCGTTCATGCCCTCTGCACCACCCCTTATTGCTGCCTCGCCTGCTGTGCTGGTCACCGGTGCGGGCAAGCGCTTGGGCCGCGCCATCGCTTTGGGACTGGCAAGGGCCGGCTGGCGTGTGGCAGTGCATTACCGACACTCTGCACAAGAGGCCCAACAAACAGCCCAAGACTGTGCAGCGCTCACCTCAGGCGCCAGCGTTTTTTCTGCCGACTTGAGCGACGAAGCTCAGGTACGCCAGTTGTTTGCAACCGCACAACAGCACATGGGGCAATTGGATGCAGTGGTCAACAGTGCAGCGCTGTTCGAGCATGACAGCGCCGAAACATTTGATTTTGCCCACATGGAACAGCATTGGCGCAGCAACACCGGAGCCGCGATCGTCTTGGCACAACTGCTGCACACCCATGTCAAGCAACGCCAAAGCCAGGGCGTGGTGGTGAACATGCTGGACCAAAAACTGTGGAACTACAACCCCGATTTTTTCAGCTACACCCTCTCCAAAGCCGCTTTGCAAGCCGCCACCACCATGCTGGCACAAGCCTTGGCACCTGAGTTACGGGTGGTGGGCGTGGCCCCTGGCCTGACCCTGACCAGCCATTTGCTGAGCGACGACAAGTTTGCGCAACTGCATCAACTGTCGCCCTTGGGACGCTC
This sequence comes from Bordetella parapertussis, assembly GCA_945882755.1. Lineage (GTDB taxonomy): Bacteria > Pseudomonadota > Gammaproteobacteria > Burkholderiales > Burkholderiaceae_C > Limnohabitans. Next base: position 13,866 of record CAMCWS010000045.1, read on the forward strand.
CTCCAGCGTGGAGGATGTGGTGGCCACGGTGTTGTTTGCCTTGACCAATTCTTCTGTCACTGGCACCAGCCTGTTGGTCGATGGTGGCCAACACCTGATGAAATTCGAACGTGATTTTTCGCTGATGTAAGAACCCTATGAATTCCAATGGCAACCAAATTCTCACCCTAAGTGGCCTGCGTTTTAACGCCGACCTGGGCATCTTGGCGCACGAGAAAAAAGCACCCCAACCCATTCAGGTGGACGCTGAGCTCAGCTTGGGCCAGCAACCGCTGCTGCCAGCAGATGACGACATCTCCCGTGTGCTGGACTACCGCAAGGTACGCCAGATCATCATTGATGAATGCACCGCACAGCATGTCAGCCTGCTAGAGACCATGATTGGCCAGCTTTGCCACCGCTTGCTGGGCTTGTCTGGTGTGAAAGCGGTACGGGTGAAAATCACCAAACTCGAAATTTTTGACGACTGCGAAGTCGCTATCCGCATGGAGGCGGGATCATGGTGAACGTCGTAAATATCGAACGCGAAACCCAAAAACTGGAAAAACGCCTGTGCCGACAGGTGGGTGAAGCCATTGTTCAATACAACATGATTGAAGAGGGCGACAAAGTCATGGTGTGCATGTCGGGCGGCAAAGACAGTTACGGCATGCTGGACATCTTGCTCAAACTCAAAGCCCGTGCACCCATTCACTTTGACATCATCGCGGTCAACTTGGACCAAAAGCAACCGGGCTTTCCTGCCCATGTGCTGCCCGACTACCTCAGCACCTTGGGCGTGCCGTTTCGCATCGAAACCCAAGACACCTATTCGATTGTGAAAAGCAAAATTCCTGAAGGCAAAACCATGTGCAGCTTGTGCAGCAGGTTGCGCCGTGGCATTTTGTACCGCGTAGCCGATGAAATTGGCGCCACCAAAATTGCCTTAGGCCATCACCGCGATGACATCTTGCAGACTTTTTTCCTGAACATGTTTTTTGCCGGCAAGTTGAAAAGCATGCCACCGAAGTTGGTGAGTGACGCTGGGCACCACATCGTGATTCGTCCTTTGGCTTTTGTAGCCGAACGTGATTTAGAGCGCTGGGCTGCCCACCGCGAATTCCCCATCATTCCTTGCACCTTGTGTGGCAGCCAAGATGGTTTGCAGCGCCAGCAAGTGGGCAATATGTTGCGCGAATGGGAGAAAAAACACCCGGGCCGTTTGGACATCATGTTCAATTCGCTGCAACACGTCGCACCCTCGCACCTGCTAGACCACAGCTTGTTTGACTTCCAAGGCTTGAAAACCACAGGTGTGCCCGACCCTGATGGTGACACAGCGTTCGACCCTGAGAGTTTTGCGCTGCCCAGCTTGGGTGGCATTCAAACCGTCACCTTGAGCTAACTGCCCGGCCCACCCTACCGCTGTAATTGCGAGTAGCTCAGCCCTGTCATTGCAATGGGCTCAGCCCCGTCATTGCGAAGGGCTCAGCCCTGAAGCAATCCAATGGCCAGCACCACAGGCTCGGGCCGTGAGTTTGCTTCGTCGCTACGCTCCTCGCAATGACAGCTCCTCGCAATGACGGGAGGTTGCAATGACGTGTTTACAGCGACTCTAAAAACGTGATCAAGTCTTTGCGCTGCTCGGCCGGTAAAGCGGTGAACTTATCCCGTGAGGCTTTAGCCTCACCGCCATGCCACACCACCGCTTCAAGCAAATTACGCGCACGCCCATCGTGCAAAAACGAGGTGCTGGCACTCACCTGCTTGGACAAACCAATGCCCCACAAAGGCGGGGTACGCCAGTCGCTGCCACTGGCTTTGAAGTCGGGACGACCATCGGCTAAATCCGGCCCCATGTCATGCAACAACAAATCGGTATAGGGACGAATGCGTTGGTTGGAAATGCTGGGCACCGCTGCATATTTGCCGGTGCGCCATTCGGGCACATGGCACATGGCGCAACCCGATGAAACAAACAAGGCCTCGCCACGCTGAACCTCGGGCTTATTGGTGTCGCGTCGTTCAGGCACGGCCAAAGCTTGCGTCCAAAACGTGAGGGCGTCCCACATATCAGGACGCAACTCCGGTTTGGGGGCTTTGATCGCGGCCATGCATTCGTGCTGCACAGGCGTGCATTCGGTGAACGGGTAAAGCGAAGAAGTGACACCTATGTCTGCCGCAAACGCTGCTGCAATTTGCTGTCGAATACTGGGTTGATTGGCTTTCCAACCAAACCGTCCTATGACTTGTTTCTTGTTGATGTCATCGCGTACATAGTTAGGCCGACCATTCAAACCCTGCGCTTTTTGCAGCTGCGCCACTTGCAAAATGTCTTTTTCCGCAATGGCCTCAAGGTAACCCATGCCCACCATGGCTTGGCTGTTACGCAGCGACATCATCACGCCATCGGCCAATGGACCAAAGTTCAGCTTTTCAATGCGCACCTTGGGTTGGCGCAGCACCAGTGTTTCACCATCGGGAAAAGAAAATT
>CAMCWS010000046.1 GCA_945882755.1 Bordetella parapertussis
TATGCTGCTGATTGGCAAGCCACCCGTTCAACGCTGCCACCCTCTGATGCACAACCTTCAAGGTCCCAAAGTGCAGCGCCTTTGAACCGCTTGACTGAGCAAGACCTTGGTCTTTTGTTGCGCCACCCCGAGGAGGTGCATTTCCGTGCCTCGTTACAAGTTCGCTTAGATAAACCACCGCAAGCAAGTGAAGAAGACGAGCCCTTTGATACCGCAGGCCTGCAACGCTTTGTGATGGACCAATCGGTGCTCTACAGCAACGAACCTGCAGCACAGTTAATGCAGTTGCAGCGTCAGGGTATGTTGGCTTTGAGCGGATTTGGCCAATTGCAACAAGACCAGATGCGAGAACTACGCGAGACCGTGCTGGGGCATTTGGCTCCATGGTTGCAAGAGCCTGGCCAAGACCTGCCTGCACAGGTGTACCTTTTTCAAGCGCATGGCATCGATGTGCAATCAGGCTTTGGCGGCAACGCCCACGCATGGCGTCAACTCCCCAATGGCACGGCAGCGCAAATCGATTTGCGCCCTGGCAAGGTGTTGAATTCCGCAGGTCAAGCGCGTTTGTACACCTTGGCCCCGCTGTGGCTGGGTCACCTCAGCGCCAATGCCGCCGGGGTTCAAACCACCACATTGCAAAGCGGTGAAGATGGATTGGTGGCGCTGTCACCCTTGCCCGCCTCCAATGCCCAAGCTTTGTTGGCAGACTTGGTGACGGTCTATTTGCAAGCTTGGCAACGCCCTTTGCCACTGTCTTGCAAATCTGCCTGTGCTTGGTTGATGGCCACGCACTTTCCGACCGGCAAAACCAAGCCAGAGGAGGTTGCCAACAAAGCAGAATCAGCCGCTCGGCAAGCCTTTGAAGGAGGGTTCCGCCAGCAAGGCGAGCGAGCCACCTTCCCCAGCCTGCAGCGTGCTTTCCCCGAGTTTGAAGACCTCTGGACTGAGTTGCCTGTTTGGGCCGAGCGGGTGTATGGCCCGATGCAGCAAGCCTTGATGCCTTTGACCAGCAAGGCCGCTTCGCCCGTTGCCGCGGTACCCAACAACGAGGTAGACGCATGAGCCTGAACCTGCTCACCCTGCCCTTGTCTGGGCGGCAAATCATCGAAGCCAGTGCAGGCACCGGCAAAACCTTCACCTTGGCCGCGCTGTATGTGCGCTTGGTCTTGGGTCATGGGCGTGCAGCCAAGGGCTTGCAGCCTGCACATATTTTGGTGATGACCTTCACCGATGCAGCCACCGCCGAATTGCGAGAGCGTATCCGTCTGCGCTTGCACCAAGCCGCACTGTGGTTTGACGCCCAAGTGGCAGGACGCACTGCCAAGCCAGACCCCTTTTTGCTGGATCTGACCGAGGCTTTCACACCCGACCAGTGGCCTAAGTGTGCAGCGCAGCTGCATTTAGCTGCGCAAAGCATGGACGAGGCCGCCATCTACACCATCCACGGTTGGAGTCGACGCATGCTCAGCAGCTTTGCGCTGCACAGCCGCGACCTGTTTGAGCAAACCCACCTCGACAACCCTGCCGAATTACTACATCAGTTGGTCAACGACCATTGGCGGCGCTGGTTTTACCCCCTCGATTTGCCGCAACAAAAAATACTTCAAACCCTGCTGGGCGGCGACCCGCAAGCTTTGCTTAAAGACTTGAAAACCCGCTGGCAAACCTTGGACCGACAACCACAGCCCAACGATGCAGCCCAACCACCTGCACCCGAGCAGGTGCTGGCCACACACGGCGAATGGTTAAACACAGAACAAGCTTTGGTCGTTACTGCCAAGCAAGCTTGCAAAACTGCAATGGACAAGGGGTTGGCAGGTATCTTGGTAGCCGCTCAGGCAGCGAAAAAAATGAAGGGCACAAGCGCCAAAAAGTTCGCGAACTGGGTGAATGAGTTGCAAGCATGGAGTCAACCTAACGCGGACATTCGCGGCGAAACCCTGCAACGTTTTACCCTCAGCAGCCTTCAAAGCAAGGGTTGGCCAGAGGCAGGAGAACACCCCGTCTTTGCCCACATCGAGACGCTGTGCCAACACCAAACCACCGAACCCGCCTCCAAAGACCGCTTGCTGGACCACGCCGCCCACGAGGTGCGCCAGCAGTACCAGCAAACCAAATTGCAGCTGTCGGTGTTTGATTTCCAAGACCTGCTGCAACGCCTGCACACCGCTTTGCATGCCGATGAGGGTCAAATGGCAACGGCAATCCGCGACCAATACCCCGTGGCCATGGTCGATGAATTCCAAGACACCGACCCTTGGCAATACCAAAGCTTGGACCGCATCTACCCACACAGCCAGGTGGGCGCCGAACATGCTTTGGTGATGATTGGCGACCCCAAGCAAGCCATCTACAGTTTTCGTGGAGCCGACCTGCGCACCTACCTAGCAGCTCGAACACAAGCCCTTGAACTCAATCCCCACGCCTTGCACAGCTTGGACAGCAACTTCCGCTCTGCCCCCTCTTTGGTAGCAGCGGTGAACCATGTGTTTGACGGCATAGAGAAGCCTTTTTATTCAAATTTAGGCGAGATTGAATTCACCCCTGTTACCAGCCGCAGCGACGCCAAACCCCTCAGCAATGCACAAGGCCAAGCGCTACCCCCCTTGACCGTGTGGCACCTGCCGCCCCCCGACAACGCCAAGTATTGGAGCGTGCCGCTGCAGTTGCACCACTTGTCACACGGCTTTGCCGCGCAAATAGTGGCCTTGTTGCGCCAGCAACCCGAGGTGCAGCCGCGTGACATGGCTGTGTTGGTTCGCACCCATCTGCAAGCCAAGGCCATGCAAAAAGCTTTGCAAAAGTTGGACTTGCCCAGTGTCTTCATGTCGGACCACGCCAATGTGTTCCAAAGCGAAGAGGCCCAAGACCTGTGGCGGGTACTCAGAGCCATCAGTGCGCCGCGCCAAACCGCTTGGCTGCGCAGCGCGGTGGCCTGCCGTGTTTGGGGTTTGGACATGCCGCAGTTACAGGCTTTTTTGCAAAACGACGCCATGACCGATGCGTTGGCCGAGTCGTGTCAACGCTGGCTGCAGCAATGGCAACAGCAAGGCGTGCTGCCCATGCTCTACAGCTGGCTGCATGAGCAACATATTGCGACCCGCTTGCTGGCTTTGCCTGATGGCGAGCGTCGCTTGACCAACCTGCTTCACTTGGGCGAACTGCTGCAAAACGCCAGCCAAGGCTTGCAAGGCACCGCCGCTTTGTTGCAGCACTTGGCAGACAAGCTGCAGTCCAGCAGCGACAGTCCAGAGGCACAAAAAATGCGCCTTGAAACCGACGACCAATGCGTGCAAATCGTTACCTTCCATAAAAGCAAAGGGCTGGAGTACCCCTTGGTGTTTGTGCCGTTTTTGGGCGGCTTTAAAACACCGCCCAAAGATGATGCCAAAGAAGCCGTTGAGGCTGAAGACGAAGAAGGGCAGGAACCAGATATCACCGAGTCCAATGTCGATGAAGACATGCGCTTGTTGTATGTTGCGCTCACCCGTGCCAAACGTGCCCTGTGGCTGGGCGTTGCCAGCAGCCGAGGCAGCTTGGCGGGCGAAAAGGGCAAAGACTTGCGTCTGAGTGCTGTTTCGCGCTTGTTAAAACGCGAATCTCATGCAGACTTGGCCGAGCGTCTGCACAGCACTTGGGGCAGCTGTGAGCACATTGCCATCCAACCCCTGCCCAGCCCCCATGGTGAACCTTACCAAGCACCTCGTTCCAGCGCTTTGCCGCAATCGGCTTTGCTGCCCCAAAGGCAAACCCACCAGCCTTGGTGGACCGCCAGTTTCAGCAGTCTCACGCGAGGCCTAGAAGCCGGCACACCCTATGAAGAAGCGCTGCTGGACGCCGACACGGATGCTGGTATGGACACGCCATCAGCCACGCCAACACCCGTGCCTTCCAGTTCACCGGCAAGCGTTTCTGCTTGGCAAACCTTTCCAGCTGGCGCACGTTACGGCACCTTGCTGCACGACTTGTTGCAGTACCAAGCCGAGCATGCATGGCCCCTTGCTGATGCTGGTGCAACTGGGCAAGATTTGGCGTGGCAACAACTGCTGCAACGCAAAGCAGACTGGTTGCAGCTTCCCAGCGACGCCCAAGCCCTGCTGCAACCGTGGTTACAAACCATAGTGGCCACACCTCTGCCGCTGCAAGCCGCCGATGCGCCAACGCAGTCCCTTGGCGCCCCCTTGGTCTTACAAACCTTGGCTGCCAACGCTTTGTGGGCAGAAATGGAATTCAGCCTGCCTGTGGGTCAACTCAGCAGCAGCGAGCTAGATACACATATTCAGCGTCATGTCTTGCCCGGCCGTGAGCGCCCTAGTCTGCAAAACAATGTCTTGCAAGGCATGCTCAGCGGCTTCATGGACTTGGTGCTGCAACACGATGGGCGCTATTGGGTGCTGGACTACAAATCCAATCTGCTTGCTGACTACCAAGCGCCGCACTTGAGCTCGGCCATTTTGGGCAAACGCTACGAGGTTCAATATGTGCTTTACACCCTTGCTTTGCACCGCTTGCTCCAATCGCGCTTACCCGACTATCACTACGAGCAACACATGGGTGGGGCGGTCTACCTGTTTTTGCGCGGCATCGACACGCCCAGCGCTGGGGTGCATTGCCTGCGTCCCCCGTGGGCCTTGATTGACCTGCTCGACCAACGCTTTGCCAAGGCCTTTCCATGAAGATGTCCAACCTGCTTGCCAGCGGTTGGCGCGGCACCAGCCTGACGCCCTTAAGCGCTTTAGACATCGCTTTGGTGCAGATGCTGCACAACTTGCAAGCCAGCAGCGACGAGCGTCACCTGTGGTTGGGGGCTTTGGCCAGCCACCAGTGGGGGCGTGGCCATGCCTGCCTTGATCTGAATCAGTGGCCTGACAACGCAGGTGTTTTGCTCGGATGGGGCGCCCAAGCCCTGGCCGCACTGCCCGCCAAGCTGGCACTTGGCTTGTCAGATATCCCATGGACGCAAGGCGAGCACTCACCTTTGGTGGTGCAAGGCAAGCGCTTGTATTTGCGACGCGCTTGGGCAGCTGAGCAAGACATTCGCGCCAGGCTCATGGCCTTGCAGCAAAGCCGCGCGGCACCACCCGATTTGACGCAGCAACTTGACCATCTGTTTGGCCCAGACCCCCACGACGGGCAGCGCTTGGCTTGCGCCCATGCCGCGCAAAACGCGCTCACCCTCATCACGGGCGGCCCAGGCACGGGCAAAACCACCACGGTGGTCAAGTTGCTGCGTTTGTTGCAGTCCGGTACTGCCACGCCTTTGCGTACCCTGCTGGCCGCGCCCACCGGCAAGGCTGCCGCACGTTTGGGCCAGGCCATGGCGCAAGCGCGATCCACACTCAGCGACAGTGATGCAGCTTGCTTGCCCAGCACAGCGCACACTTTGCACAAACTGCTCTACCCCAGCCATGGCACAGCACCCGTTTTGCAAGCCGACGTGATCGTGGTCGATGAAGCCTCGATGATCGATTTGGAGTTGATGGCCCGCTTGCTCAAAGCCGTGCCAGATCAGGCGCGTTTGGTGCTCTTGGGCGACAAAGACCAACTGGCGTCTGTCGAAGCCGGTGCCGTCATGTCTCAGCTGTGCCAAGCGCCTTGGCTACAGGCGCACACCTTGGTGCTGACTCGCAGCCACCGCTTTGATCCAGACCAAGGCATAGGCGCATGGGCCAAAGCTTGCAATGCGGGCGACAGCAAAGGCTTGCAAGCCCTTTGGCAAGCAGCGCCAGAGGTCTGCTGGTCGCAAGAGAATGCAGTCACCAAACTCAGCAGCGCAAACAGCAACAGCACAGATATCTTGCAAGCCGTTGCAGCGGCTTGGTCTCCTTGGTGCAAGTTACTCGCACCGTTGCAGCAGGGGCAAACTTGTGACGACGAACAAGCCTTGGCCTTGTTACACAGCTTTGGTCGCATCGGCGTGTTGTGCGGCTTGCGCGAAGGACCTTGGGGAGTGAATCACTTCAATCAAAAGTTGCAACAAGCCCTGGGGTTTGCCCATACCGACTGGTTTATCGGTCGCCCCGTGATGGCTAGGCGCAACGACTATGCACTGGGCTTGATGAACGGCGACTTAGGCATGTGTTTGCCAGTGCGGGTCGATGGCGACATCCGTTTGCGGGTGGCGTTTCCCGATGGCCAAGGAGGTGTGCGCTGGCTGGTGCCCAGTCGCTTAGGGGCCATAGACACCGTGTTTGCGATGACGGTACACCAATCGCAAGGCTCAGAATTCGAGAAAGTGTTGCTCATCCTGCCCGATGTGGACACGGCTTTGCTCACGCGGGAGTTGGTCTACACAGGCGTCACACGAGCCCGCCAAGGCCTGTGCGTTTGGGCACCCGCCCCGTCCTTGCTGTTGCAGGCGGTTGTCCATCCCGTGGTGCGAAGCGGCGGCTTGAGCGAACCCCCGCTTTAGGACTGCTTGGCTTCAGTGGCAAAATCATCGGAGTTATTTGCTTGATGTGCCCAAAGGATGTCCGATGCGTTGTATGAAATGGATGCTTTTGCTGTGGTTAGCTGTTCAGCCATGGTTGGCCTTGGCCGAGTGGGAAGCCGTGGACGAAAACTTCCTTGCGGTGGTCTACATCGACCCAGACAAAATTCGCGCCAGCAGTGTTTATCCCCAAGCGTGGCACCTGATTGATTTGCGCGAACGCGCCAAGACCGGCGCCATGTCGCGTTTGGCCTTGATGGAGTACGACTGCCATGACCAACGTCGACGCACACTGGCGTTTGCCTCCAAGTCCGAGGCCATGGGCGAAGGCAAGACCTTGTTCACCAGCGCGGTGTCAACACCTTGGAAGCCCGTCTCTGGTGATACCGTGGCCGAAAAGGTACTGGGCATGCTGTGCGGTCACAATGCTGGCAAAGGAGCCAAAGGCCACAAAGGCAAGGAAAGCAAAGAAACCGCTGCCCCTGCCCCCGCCAAAAGCGACCATTGAACATCATAGGAATCTTTCATGCAAGTCACCCAACACAACGCCGATTTCTCTACCGCTCCCCAACTCGCACCAGAGCACATGACGGCATTAGCCAGCCATGGTTTTCGTACCGTCATCAACAACCGCCCAGACATGGAGGGCGGCCCCGATCAACCCACCTCCGCCCAAATGCAAGCAGCCGCCGAGGCCGCAGGTCTTGTTTACCACTACCTGCCAGTCATCAGTGGCAGCATCACGGCTGAACAAGTGGTGCAGATGGCCGAGTTGGTCAAGTCTGCCCCCAGCCCCGTGTTAGCGTTTTGCCGCAGCGGCGCACGCTCAACCCAGCTGTGGATGATGGGCGCAGCCAACGACTGATCAACCCCATGGGACTGCGCCTGCAAATCAACCTGATCATGGGCGTGTTACTGGCCGCGTTTGCGTCCTTGCTGATTTATTTTCAACTCAACAACACCCGCCAAAGTGTTAGCGAGGAAATGGAGGGCGCCAGCATCGTTGCCACCCAGTTGCTGTCGCGCTTGCAAGCCGGTTCTCGCAACAGCTCTTTGGAAGACATGGCACAGTTTCTTGATGCTGTTGGCCGTGTTCGTGCCAACGAAATTGAACTTCGTAACGCGCAAGGTGCCGTGGTCTACCACTCGCCACCGCCTGTTTACAAAGCCGGTCGCGATGCGCCGGACTGGTACTCGCACATTGTTTCGCCCTTGGTGCTTACCCGGGAAATACCTGTCTCTGATGGCCTCTTATTGCTTCGTGCCGACCCCTCACGCGCCATTTTGGATGGCTGGGACGACTTCCAACCCATGGTGCTCACCGTGCTTGCTGGTTTTGTTTTGGGTAATCTGTTGGTTTATGTGTTGGTTGGACGCGCTGTACAGCCGTTGCAAAAAGTTGTTCTTGGTTTGCAAGCCATGGAGGGCGGAAGTTACGGCACCCGACTGCCCCCCATGCAAGGCAAAGAAGCCAAGGTCATGGGCGAAGCCTTCAATGCCATGGCGCAATCGGTACAAGACGGCATTGCTGCGCAAACCCAAGCACGTGAAGCCACCTTGGCACTGGCACAAAACCGCGAACTCACCCAAGTCATTCAAACCCGCATCGAAGAAGTGCGTGGCCAAATCGCCCGAGAACTGCACGATGAATTGGGCCAACAAGTCACGGCCATCAAAAGCTTGGGCCAAGCCATGGTATTGCGTGCCAAAGGGACAGACCCCCACACGGAAAACGCCGCCCGTATGGTGATTGAAAGTGCCGATGCGATATACGAAGAAATGCACCAACTGGTGAGCCAACTGCGTCCCCTGGCGCTGGACCGCTTTGGACTGCAAGACGCACTGCAAGACTTGGTGGAAGATGCGCGCAGTCGCCACGCCGATACCCGTATCGATTTGCATGTGGACACCCCGCTGGAAGACATAGAGCCCAGTTTGGCGACTGCCACTTACCGTATCGTGCAAGAGTCATTGAACAACGCCTTGCGCCACGCCCAAGCCAGCCAAATCACCATCTTGCTGTCTGCGCTTGACCAACAACTGCACATCGATGTCAGCGACAACGGCATAGGTGCCACGCCCGACTGGGCAGACTCCGGTCAATTCGGCGTGATTGGTATGCGCGAGCGAACCCAAGGCTTAGGTGGGTCATTTCACTTTGAGTCTTTGCAACCCTCAGGGGTACGTGTGTGGGCGGTACTGCCGTTGGGCCACAATCCATCCCATGGCTAAACTGACTCTTTTATTGGTGGACGACCACGCCGTTGTTCGCAGTGGCTTCAAGGTCCTGCTGCAAACATGGGACGATGTGGATGTGGTGGCTGAGGCCAACAGCGGCGAAGAAGCCCTGCCGCTTTACACCCTGCACCGCCCCGATGTGGTGATGATGGACATTGCCATGGCGGGTATGGGCGGCATTGAAGCAAGCAAACGCTTGTTGGCACTCGACCCACAAGTTCGCATCTTGGCGCTGTCGGCACACGAAGACAGCAGTTACGCCAAACGCGCTTTGCAAGCCGGTGCCTTGGGCTATTTGTCCAAGCGCACTGCTCCCGAGGTGTTGATAGACGCTTTGCGCATGGTGGCGCAGCATCAGCGCTTTATCGACCCCATCATCGCGCAACGCATGGCCAACCAACGAACTGACAGCGATGCGCAACACATCGACAAACTCTCGCCGCGCGAATTTGAAGTTTTTATATTGCTGGCAAAAGGGCATTCGGTACTGGAGATCTCCCAGTCCTTGGGTTTGTCTGCTTCAACCGTGGGCACCCATTTGTACAAGGTGAAACAAAAACTTCAACTCAACAACCAATCCGAAATGACCTTGCTGGCCATGCGACATGGTTTGCTCGACGCAGCCAGCCCATGAACCCCAACCCATCATCTACCCACAATGAACGTGTGGCCTTGATCACCGGCGCCAATATCGGTATCGGCCGCGTCACCGCTTTGCGATTGGCGCAAGCGGGTTTCACGGTGTTTTTAGCAGGCCGCTCGGCACAGCGTACACAAGCGGTGATCGACGAGATTCACGCCACCACGAAAACAAGCAACAAAGCGTTTTTCCTGCCACTGCAGCTTGACGACTTGAACTCGGTACGCGAATGCGCCGCACTGTTTTTGGCGCGGCAACTGCCCTTGCACTTGCTGATCAACAACGCGGGTTTGGCCGGCCTCAAAGGCCAAACCCGCCAAGGTTTTGAGATGGCATTTGGCGTGAATCACTTGGGGCATTTTTTGCTTACCCAGTTGTTGCTGCCCACATTGAAAGCCAGCGCACCCGCCAGAGTGGTGACGGTGGCAAGCCGGGCTCACCTGATGGCCTACCAAGGCTTGGATTGGGCTGCGCTGCAACAACCTACCCGCAGCCTCACCGGTACCCGCGAATATGGTGTGTCCAAGTTGGCCAATATTTTGTTCAGCGCCCATTTAGCCAAAGAATTGGCCGGTACAGGGGTGTCCACCTATTCGCTGCACCCTGGCGTGGTTGACACCGAGGTGTGGCGTGAACTGCCTGGTTTCTTAAGGCCTTTGTTGCGTCTGCGTGGACTGCTCACGCCCGAGGAAGGGGCGCAAACCACGCTTTACTGCGCATTGCAAGCACCCGCCAGTGAAAGCGGCTTGTACTACGACAAAAGCCGTGTCAAAACCCCATCGCGCATTGCACAAGATGCACAACTGGCAGAACAACTCTGGAAGCAATCCCTGCAATGGGTAGAGGCAACATCATGAAACAAATAATCTGCCTGCTGGTGCTGTGTATCAGTTGCGGGGCTCAAGCCGAATGGCAAAGCCTGTCTAAAGCCGAAGATGGTGATTGGTATATCGACCGCCAGTTGGTGCAACCCAGACCTGTGGTGCGAGCTTGGACCTTGTTCGATCACTACGCACCCGTGGGCGCCTTCGGCGTTTTATCGGTGAAAACCATGCATGAATTCGATTGTGTGCAACAGCGTATGCGAGACATCAACATCGTGGTCTTCAACGACCACATGGCACGTGGCTCTATTCTTCGCAACACCTACCCTGGCACGCAGCTGATGCATCCCCCGCCGGGCAGCGTGTTCGAGCAACTCATGACCCAGCTGTGCAAACCATGAACAACTCCTCCATTCTTCGCATCGCGCCCTTGGGTTTTCCTTGGCAAACCATCGACCCCTTTTTGTTTTGCGTACACCACCTAGACCACTACCCCCAAGGTAATGCGGCCATGGGACCAGCGGCTTCTTTGGCGGGGCGCAACCTAGGCCAAGACTTTGCGGGCAAGGACGGCTGGAGCATGTACCACGGCATGACCATCCCCGGTTTTCCGGCGCATCCGCATCGTGGCTTCGAGACGGTGACTATCGTGCGGCAAGGCCATATTGATCACTCTGACTCGCTGGGCGCCACTGCCCGTTTTGGCCCAGGTGACGTGCAGTGGCTGACCGCTGGTCAAGGCATTGTTCATTGCGAAATGTTTCCCTTGCGTCATACCGACCAAGCCAATACCGCCGAACTGTTTCAAATTTGGCTCAACCTGCCGGCCAGCCACAAAATGGTCAAGCCGCACTTCACCATGCTGTGGGGCGAACAAATTCAAGACGTTCACCATGTGGATGCCCAGGGTTTGACCACCGACATCCGCGTGGTGGCTGGTAGCTTGCAAGAGGCGAAGGGCTTGCCGCCTCCGCCCGATTCTTGGGCAAGTCAATCCGAGGCCGATGTGGCCATTTTCACGGTTCGCATGGCCGCAGGGGCGCGCTGGACAGCGCCGCCTGCACAGGCAGGAACACGTCGCCAGTGGTATGTGTTTCAAGGTCAGGGATTGCGCATGGCGGGGCAGCCGGTGGCTGTGAAATCAGTGGTGGAGGTTCGTGCGCAGGATGCCATTGAAATTGCCAATGGCGACAGTCCCAGCGAGTTGTTGATGCTGCAAGGCCGCCCGATTGGCGAACCGGTGGCGCAACACGGTCCTTTTGTGATGAACACAAGGGCTGAAATAGAGCAAGCGTTTGAGGACTACCGCCGCACAGAATTTGGCGGCTGGCCTTGGACAGGCCCAGACCCTGTGCACCCCCGGGACAAAGGGCGATTTGCCCTGCATGCTGACGGCAAGCTCGAAGAGCGTTAAGTTTTACCCGCGTTGGGCGCTGGCGAGATTTCGGTGAGCGTGACTTCTTCCAAAACCTCCAACTCTCTTTGGGCTTGCAGCGCCGCTTTGCGCCGCGCCAAGATATCTTCCCGCGCTGCTGTTTGAAACAGCAACCAATCGGTGCGGTCCTTTGCGCGGGGAAGACCAGCAAACAACAACAACACCAAAAGGTAGCTCAGTCCGTAGCTCAGCGCCAAGCCACCGGACTGCAAGCCTATCGCCCATGAATGTTCATCTTGCCAAACTTCGGGCAAGGGGAAAAGTGACCATTGGTCAATCCAGCCTTCCCGCCACAAATAGGCGCACCAAGCGGCAAACAGGCCCCATGCCATGGTGTGAAAAAGGCGTTTTTCCACGCGACCCAGTACTTGGCACCAATCTGGCTCGTGAAATTCCATCTACTACTCCGAAATCTAAGCAGCTATCTTAGTTCATCAAAATGAAGGTGTTAGGGAATCAGTGGCCATGAGATTGTGTTTTGGGTTTGACACTCACCATCGCCAAGGCCAAGGAAGTTAAATAAGCAGTCACTTGCTCAAGGCTCAATCGCCCATTGGCACGGAACCACACAGGCGCCCAACCCACAATGCCACCGATCGCCAAGGCGGTCAGTTGCACATCGTCTGCATGGAACTCTCCCGATTTCACGCCCAGCTCAATCAACTCCACCAAACGTTTATCAAATCCACGGCGCAGTTGGTTGATGGCATCACGGTCTTTTTGCTCCAACTCTTTTTCTTCTCGGCTGTAAATCATGGCGTGCGGCTGATGCGTCAATACAGCGGTCAAAAAATCACGAACCACATTTTCCAAACGTTCAGTGGCAGACGCATCTTTGGTCATGGCGCGGTTCAAGGACTTATGGGCCAGATTGATAGCACGTGAGCAAATTTCTACCAACAACTCATTTTTAGATGCAAAGTGCGCGTAGATAAAGGGTTTGGTGACTTGCAACTCGTTAGCGACCTGCTCCAAGGTGGTTTTGCCATAGCCATGGCGGTAGAAAAGATCGACAGCCGCCGCCACAATACGTTCGCGCTTAAGGTGTGAAATTGCTTCACGCATGTCGTGGGGTTCTGCGGTGTTTGCCATGCCAAGTGCAGATTTTCATTCAGGGATTTTACTTACACAATATCAAATACACTCAAGCCGCGATCTCTTTGAATTACCAATGAAAACAAAATTTATTTCCCTGTTTCTTTGTTTGTTGTGCCAATCCGCCTTTGCTGAGTGGGTTCGTGGAGACCCAAACTGTGCTGCCTGGGTGAAACCAGAAAATAATGCGCGTGAACTTGAAAATAGAGCATGGTTAATTGGATTTTTGAGCGGCGCAAACATGGCGTTTTCGTTAGACGCAGATCACAAGCCCTTCAATTATTTTGGGGGCATAACGACTGATCAAATATACCTTTGGATGGATAACTATTGCCGAACCAATCCACTTTCCTCCGCCATGTATGGCGTTGGTGAACTGATGCAGGAGAGGAACAAAAAATGAAAAAAAACTTATCTCTATTTCTTTTGATTTTCACAATCGGTTTTTCTGAACTAAGTAAAGCCGAGCCAGTCATGGTTGTTTCTGATGTGTATTGCATCAGATGGACTGAAGGAAGAAAGGGTAAGGCATCAAAAGAAGTTGAAAGCCACTTAATTGGTTTGTTAGATGGTTTAAGCGCAGGAAGACAGATTCCATTTTGGAACTTTAAAGAAGGTATTTCGTTTCAGCAAGTTTATGCATGGATGGACAAACACTGTTCAGAAAACCCAGAATCCAATATTTATTTTGGCGCATATGAACTCATCAATGAGCAAACACAAGGCTTGTTTAAAAAAAATAAGCCATAGTCAATAGCAAATGAATTTGATGGATTCAAGCAATCCTCTCCACTAACACTCCTGTGGGCAGGAGTGTGGGGAGAAATTAAAAACGCCTAGAAAGAGGCGTATTCATTGATGGTATGGCGGAAGCGGTGAGATTCGAACTCACGAACGGTTTCCCGTTGCCGGTTTTCAAGACCGGTGCAATCGACCACTCTGCCACGCTTCCTAGTCGTGTGTGTCTTAGCTTGGTAGATTCTACCCAACAAAAACTGAATAGACCTATCGCAGAAGATTAGAAATAATTCACCATGTACACCGTCATCCAAACGACTTTATTTAGCCTTTGCATGGCTTGGTCGATAAAGACATGGGCATCAGAAACAACTCAGCACAAGGCGTTTAGACATACAGCTGTGAAAACCGGCGTCTATGAATTCAGCTATGACTATCCTCAAGAAGCCCAAGCCATTCCAAAGCTGTCTGACTACCTGCGCAAACAAGCAGTTTCGAAAAAAAGAAAATTGATCGCAGATGCAACACCCAAATACTGGCGACTGAAAAGAAACCAATCCCCTCAAGGTGATCAAGACATCACCACTTGGACGCTTGCTGCCCATACAGACAAATTGCTGATCCTTGATGGCCAATTTAAAAGCTATTTGGGCGGTGCCCATGGCGATTACAGCAGCGACAGCTTGTATTGGGACAAACGAAGCAAACGCAGAATTCGCTTTGAAGATATTTTCATCAGCAGGTCAAGTTTTCAAAATGCCCTGCAAGCAGACTTTTGCGCAAGCTTAGACAGCCAACGAAGAGAAAAGCGCAAAGATAACCCCCACAATATCAACTACACGGAATGGGAGTGTCTTCCCCTGACCGCGGTCATCACAACCATTCCCACCTCTAACGAAAGAGGTCGGTATATAGACCATATTCTCTTCAGGCTAGACCCTTATATGGCTGGCCCTTTTTCAGAAGGCGAATACCTGATTACATTGAAAGTGACACCCGCTTTGCTTGAAGCCATCAAACCCATCTGGCGATCAGAGTTCACCCTTGATCAATGAAACTTAGCTGGGCAAAAACAAAGCCTGCAAATCACTCAACATATCAAAGCCACGCTCAGTCGGACGCACTTTTTGCAAATCGCGCTCAATCAGTCCCAAGGACTGCGCTTTCTCCAAAGCAGAGGCAATGGTACTCAAGGGCAGTCCGGTTCGGTCGGTGAACCACTGCAATTCAAAACCGTCCTTCAAACGAGTGGCATTGAGCATGAACTCAAAGGGCAGGTGTTCGCGTGACACCTCTTCCAACGAAGCAGTTGCACCTTCGCCCATGGCTTTTTCCATGAACAGTTTGGGATCGCGGTGCTTGACCATGCGCACCACTCGGTGGGCAAAGCTCAGCTTGCTGTGCGCACCTGCACCCACACCCAGGTAGTCGCCAAACTGCCAGTAGTTGGTGTTGTGCCAACAGCGGTGTCCCGCCTTGGCATAGGCTGACACTTCATAGCGTTGCATACCCGTGGCTTGCGTTTGCTCGGTGATGCGGTCCAACATGTCATAGGCCAAGTCCTCCACGGGCAGGTCTGTGGGAGGGTACTTGGCAAACATTGTGTTGGGCTCTATCGTCAGGTGGTAGATCGACAAATGTGGGGGCTTGAGCGCTAAGGCGACTTTCAAATCTTCATCGAGTTGCGCCATGGTTTGACTCGGCAAGGCATACATCAAATCGATGTTGAAGGTCTCAAACGCAAGTGCCGCCTCCCCCACCGCAGCGATGGCTTGATCAGCATTGTGCACACGCCCCAGAGCCTGTAAATGCTGATCGTTAAAACTTTGCACACCCACAGACAAGCGATTCACACCCGCATGCCTGAACGCATGAAAACGTTCTTTCTCAAACGTGCTAGGGTTGGCTTCCAAAGTGATTTCGCAGTCTGGCACCAAATTCAAACGCGCTCTTAAATCGCTGACCAAGCGCGTGATGCCTTGCGCTGAAAACAAACTGGGGGTACCGCCGCCAATGAACACGCTGTGTACCTGCCTGCCCCACACCATAGGCAAACTGGCTTCGATATCGGCGCACACAGCATCAATATAGGCGGACTCGGGCAGTTCAGCTTGACGCATCTCGTGCGAATTGAAATCGCAGTAAGGGCATTTCTTCAAGCACCAAGGCAGGTGCACATACACAGACAAAGGCGGCAACGAGGGCAGTGACAAGGTGCCCGGCCGCATCAAATGCTGAATATCAAAACTCATGCAAACCAACGCGTACGCATCAATTCCAGCATAGCCCTTGCCGCTTGCCCTCGGTGACTTAAGGCGTTTTTTTCTTCTTCAGGCATTTGAGCGAAGGTTTTACCCATCGAGGGAATCCACATCACAGGATCAAAGCCAAACCCTTTGTCGCCCAAGGGTTCGGTGGTGATTTCTCCCACCGCGCGGCCAGTGGCTATCAGCGGTTCCGGGTCTTGCGGACTGCGAACTGCCACCAAGGTGCTGACCAAGGCCGCGCGACGTTGTGTCACGCCCACCATTTGTTCTAGCAAAGCCATGCGGTTGTTGTCGTCGCTTTTGGGGTAGCCAAACTGGGTGCAGTAAAAAGCGGTTTGCACCCCAGGCAAGCCACCAAAGGCATCAACACACAAACCTGCGTCATCGGCAATCGCCGGCAAACCGCTGTGCAGACTGGCATGCCGCGCCTTGGCCAAAGCGTTTTCAACAAAGGTGAGAAAAGGTTCCTCGGCCTCTGGGATATGAAAGGACGACTGAGCTACCAACGCCACGCCCAAGGGCGCAAACAGGGCTTGAAGCTCGACTAACTTGCCCGCATTGTTGGAAGCCAGTACCAAACGGGTTGGGGACATACTCATGCGCTAAGAGCAGCTTT
>CAMCWS010000047.1 GCA_945882755.1 Bordetella parapertussis
TTCCCCCAAGTGGGCGACTTTGGCGAACCACGCAAACTCAATTGAACAAGTCGCTTGTTTGCGCTTTAGCGTTTGTTTACCTACCGCTGAGCCAAGCGGCTTGGATCAGTGTGGCCAATACAGCGGATGCGCAGTTGTATTACGACGACTCAATCAGCAAAGAAGGCGACCGTGTCACTGTTTGGCGCTTGACCAACTTTGCCAAGCCATTGACCAACTTGGAAGGAAAAGAAATTTTGTCTGAAAAGTCGCGTACCACCGTGGATTGCGCGACTGGCAAATTGGCCAATTCACAAGTGATGCGCTTTTCGGGCAAAGATGCCATGGGTGAAATGTTGAACAGCTACGAAACACCGCTGCGTTTTACCACTGTGGCTGCTGGCAGTGCTGATGCTGAGTTAGTAAGAAAACTTTGTGCGCCTTGATGGTTTCACCCCTTCGGGGTTCGCCATGACAGAGATTGCTTCGCTACGCTCGCAATAACACTTACTGCGGGGCGTGCAATGACACTATCCGTCACTGCGAGCCAAAAGGGCGAAGCAGTCTAGGGCACAGATTGCTTCGCTACGCTCGCAATGACCGGCAGTCAAGCCATTTGCGCTGGTAGCCACAGCGCAATGATGGGGAAGGCAATCAAAATCACCAAGCGCAGAAGGTCGGTCAAGATAAAGGGGATCACGCCCTTGAAGATGGTGGTGAAGCTCACATCGTGCACCACGCTTTTGATGACAAACACATTCATGCCCACCGGCGGGTGAATCAGCCCCAGCTCCACCGTCATCACGATGATGATGCCAAACCAAATCGGGTCAAAGCCCAGCTGCACAATGACGGGGAAGATGATGGGCACCGTCAAAATGATCATGGCCATGGCGTCCATCAAACAGCCCAAAATCAAATACATCACCATGATGAGGGCCAGCACCTCGTAGCGACCCAAACCCATCTCGGTTAAAAAGCCCGTCAATTTTTGCGGCACTTGGGTGATGGTGAGAAAGTAGCCAAAAATCAAGGCGCCAATCAGCACGGTGAACACCGCAGCAGCTGTGCGCGTGGCTGACAACAAGGCCTCTAAGGTTTTTGCGCGGTCCAATTTGCCGCGCAACACGCCCAGCAAAAATGCGCCCGTTGCCCCCACGCCACCGGCTTCGGTCGGCGTGAAGAAGCCTCCATACAAACCACCGATGACAAACACGAACAACACCAAAGGTGCCCACACGTCTTTCAAGCCTGCAAAGCGCTCGGCCCAACTGGTGCTCTTGCCGCGTGGCAACCAGTCGGGGCGCACTTTGACGATGATGAAGATGGTGATCACATACATCAGCATGGCCAGCAAGCCTGGGATGATGCCCGCCATGAACAGCTTGCCAATGTCTTGTTGCGTGAGGATGGCGTAGACCGCCAACACGGTGGAGGGCGGCAGCATCGCACCCAAGGTGCCACCGGCGGCAATCACGCCAGTGGAGAACGACTGAGGGTAACCAAAGCGGCGCATCTCGGGGTAAGCCACAGAAGAGAAAGTGGCAGCCGTTGCCACCGATGAACCACAGATGGCCGCAAAGCCACCACAGGCCAGAACGGTAGCCACGCCCAAACCACCGCGCAAATGGCCGATGAAAGCATTGGCCGCACAAAACAGTTCACGGCTGACACCAGACACCGACACAAACGCACCCATCAACATGAACATGGGGATGACGCCAAAGGTGTAGTCGGTAACGGTGCGCATCGAGGTTTGGCCAATCAGCTTTAATGCTGGGCCACTGCCCACGATGTAGCTGTAGCCGCATACACCCACCAAACCCATGGCCATGCCCACCGGCACACGCAACAACATCAAGGTGAAAAGCGCAATAAAGCCAATCAAGGCAACGGCGTCTGGGCTTAAGTTGCTTAAATCCATCTCAATGCCCCGCCTTGTTGTCAGCAGCGAATGCCTGCGGTTCGGTAATGAGTCGCCACGTGCGAATGCCAATCAGCAAAACCGCACACACGTCGCCCATCCAAGCGACTGCAAAAAACGGCCAAGTGGGTAAGTTGAGGTCGTAGGTCAAAACATGGTCTCGGTAGGTCGTGGCGACCTTGTCAAACAACATGATGGTTTGCACCGTCACCACCAGCATCAGCACCAGTGTGGCAAAGATATCGATGTAGCGCTTCCAGCGGGCATTGGCATGGGTCCACAGCAAGTCCACCGTGATGTGGTTGCCACGGTAACTGGTGGCAGCTATGCCCCAAAAAATGAGGATTCCCAAGAGCATTCGACCAAAGTCGAAGCTGTCGGGAATGGAGGTGTCAAAGAATTTACGCAAAAAGACGGCCAGAAAAATATTGGCCGCCACAATGCCCACGAACAAAGCGGCTAGCCATTCGATGGTGTCAATGATGCGATCGAAACCGCTTTTGCCTTTAGACGACATGCGATGTGTTTACAGGGCTGATTTGTACTTGGTCAGGCTTTGTTGCAAGGCCTTCATCACGGCAGCAGGGTCTTCACCGCGCTTTTTCACCTCGTCAGCCCATTGTTTTTGCACGGGTGCCACAGCGGTTTTCCAAGCGGCGAGTTGCTCGGGTGTCAGGCTGTAAATCTCGCGGTTGGCTTTGTCTGCCAGTAACTTGGTGCGTCCGGCAATTTCAAAATTCGCCCAAGAGGTGCCGACTTTTTCTGCCCACTCGCTGGTGCAGTGGCTGTCCACCGCCTGTTTTTGGGCAGGTGACAAGCCGTTGTATTTGTCCAAGTTCATGACCCAGACAAAAGGCGTGACGTACAAAGGCACATCCATGTGAAATTTCACCACCTTGTCGATGCCAAACAGGCTGAGTGAGCCCCAAGGGAAGGTCAGGGCATCGGCTACGCCACGCTCGATGGCATCGCGTGCTTCGGGCGCGGAGGCCTGCACATTGGTGCCGCCCAGCATGGTCACCATTTGACCTACGGTAGAAGTGGCAGGGCGTACTTTCAAACCCTTCATGTCTGCAGGCAACACAACTTTTTTGCGTGAATGCAAAGCGCCTGGGTCATGGGCGAAGGCAAAGCAGTACTTCACCTCTTTCATTTCCTTGGCCGCATAAGCGCGGTACCACGCATCGATCGCGGCTGAACCGGCTTTGGCATTGCTGATTTCAAAAGGTAAGGATGCCGCCGCAAAAATAGGGAAGCGCCCAGGTTGGTAGCCAGGGTTGACGAAGGCGAAATCGGTCAGGCCATCACGGGCCATGTCGTAATGGTCAAAGGCTTTGCCGAGTTGCTCCGAGGGAAACAGGGTTGGGTTGATGCTGCCACCTGAAGCTTTTTTCAAGCTGTCTGCCCAGGCCTGAACTGCGGGGTTTAAGGCGTGTTGTGCAGGCACCCATGTGGAGACCCGTACCTGTTGCACCTTGTCTTGCGCTAAAGCGATGCTGCAAAGGCCACTCAAAGCCAAGGTGCCTAGGGCAGACAAAGAGACTGGACGCAAAAAACGTTGCTTGTTCATAAGGGACCTGCAATTGAAAACAATAAAAACAAGAGGATAACTGAGGCAAGCACCCTTGGACCCTAGGGCCTGCCCTTGGTGGAGAGGCTGGCATTGCGTACAAAGCGCAGCGGTTGTTCGGCCACGGGTCGGGCAGCAACGCCCAAGCCGCGTAACTGCTGGTCCAGCGCTGTCCCAGCTTCGTCTTGCAGCGCTGCTTCACGCGCTTGAGCCACGGCGTGGGTTCGCCACGCTGCGTCGGTATGGTCAGGCGAGGCAGCTAAATGGGTGAGTATGTGTTGCAGATTGCTACGGCCACGCTCGTTGGTGCTGCCGTAGCCTTTGATGAGGCGACCACACATGGCCACCTCATGGCCCATTGACCCGGCTTGTTGCAAAGCTGTGCAAACCGCTTGCAACCATTGCGCGATATCGGCTTGCTCTGCATGAAAACGACTGCCATAGGGGCGCAACCATTTGAAGCTGGCCAAGGTACGCAGCGCCAACATACCCACCACCGAGTGCGTGCCAATTTTCAAAGGCAAGGCCCACGGGGTTTGACCGCTGAATGCACGGCGTTTGTCCCAGCGTTGCAAAGGTGTGGCCAGCCAAGAGGGCAGCAATGCCGCGAATTCGGGAACGCCAGGTTTGAAATGGTCATACAGGTGCAAGAGGTCGTCATCTTGCAACTTCACTTCACGTGCCACACGTTGCCAACGGCTGGCGCGGCTTTTCAAATCGGCCACACGCACGATGTCGTCAAACGCCATCCACAAAGCCAACCAGCGAGCGGTTTCTCGGCTGGCAGGGAAAGTCTGCGTGTGTTGCGCGTCAGCAAGTGCCTCAGCCTTCACCACGGTTTGAAGGCGCTCTACATACAAGTCCGCATAGTCGCGGCTTTGGTAGTCGCACAAACGGCTGTAGCCCAAGGTGGCGAGTTCACGCACATCGGCGGGTAAGGCTTGCAAAGCGGGGGGAGCGCTGCTTGCGACAGGCGATCCGGCTTGAACATCGGGGTGATCATCGTTCAACATCGCTTGCACGGTTTGAGCGTTTTGTACGCGTGCAAAAGCTGCGGCAAAGCCTTTCAAACTTGCTGCACTGTGCGCACCGCTGTCTTTCAGCGTGGCTTCATAGTGTTCACGCGCAAACGGCAACAGACCGCTGCCGGCAATCACACCCAGCATGACCGCGCTGACCATGGTCCCGTTGGCTTGTGCCATGCCACCAAAGTCCCACACATGCGCTTCTTTAGAAAACTGCTGAACCACTTGCGTCAGCTGGGCGCTGTCTAAACGTCCGTCCCCCATGTTCATACGCTCCAAGGTGGTGAGCGCACGTGCATTGGAGCTGAACACCTGTGTACGTTCAGGCGACACCAAGCCCAGCGTGATTTGCCTTGCGGTTTCCAGTAATTCGGACGACACCAAAGCATCCAAAGCGCCAGGAACCGGATTCAAGCTGAACACCGGTGTTTTGCCTTGCAGCTGTGACAGCGGTGTGGGCAAAACTTCAATGTAATAAGTGGTGGCGCCTGTGCGTTGCGCTACACCGGGAATAGAGGTGCTTTGCGCGGGGTAGCCGCTCAGGCGTGCGGTATGCATCAACCATTCGCTGAGCAAGCCGCCGCCTTCGCCACCCAAGGCGCAAATCAACAGGCTGATGGGCTGGCTCATGCGGTTTGCAAGGCGCGAACCAAGCTGCCTCGCAAACCTGCCCACAAGCGCTCCAGCGGCTTGGGGTTTTGGATGATTTCAGCGCGGT
This sequence comes from Bordetella parapertussis, assembly GCA_945882755.1. Lineage (GTDB taxonomy): Bacteria > Pseudomonadota > Gammaproteobacteria > Burkholderiales > Burkholderiaceae_C > Limnohabitans. The sequence goes on from CAMCWS010000047.1 coordinate 5,217, forward strand.
AAAAACTGGGGCATAAAGTGGCAGCGTGGGCGTTTTCGCCGCACAAGCCGCAGCCCACACAGCCGTCGATCACAGTGGCAACTGGGTCAACTTTGAGGGGGTCGGGGTTGTCTTTCAAAGTGAGCGTGGGGCAACCCGATAAACGGATGCACGCATGGTCGCCGTTGCACACGTCTTCATCAACGCCGTACTTCACCCGCACCACACGCTTGCCGCCTTTGAGCAATTTGCTGATCCAAGGCTTGATGCGCCGCTGACGCTCCAACTGGCACTCGCCCTCGGCGATGATGACCTTCAAGCCGTTGAAGTCAGAGGTGAAAGCTTCTTTCAACAAGGCTTGCACCTTGGCTACCTCGTAGGTGTGCACGGTTTTCATCCACTGCACGCCCAAGCCTTGCAAGGTGGACTCGATGGTCATATTGGTGTGCGACAAACTGGTTTGTTTGTCGCTGGCGGCTTGTTTTTCGGCCTCTAAGGGTGTGGAGATGATGTCTTGGGTGCCGGTGGCCGAGGTGTAGCCATTTTTGAAAATCAGCAGCACCGCATCGTCACCGTTAAAGAGAGCACTTTGCACGCCGGTCAGCAAGCCGTTGTGCCAAAAACCACCATCGCCCATGATGGCCAAGGTGCGTCGCTGCATCATGGGTGACACACCGGCGCGTGAGGCCAAGCTCATGCCATAGCCCAAGATGGAGTGACCGGTGGAAAAAGGCTCAAAGGTGCCTAAGGCGTGACAGCCGATATCAGCCGCCACATGCACATCGCCTATTTCTTGTTGCACCAACTTCAGCGCAGAAAACACCGGACGCTCGGGACACCCAATGCAAAAGCCTGGGGGTCTGGCTGGCAGTACTGTGCCCAAGGCTTGGGCGACATCGGCGCGGCGTTGTTGCAGGGCTGCAAGCCAAGTATGGGCTTGGACGTGTGCTGGCTTGGGCAGATAGTTTTTCGCAAAGCTTGCCAAGCCCGTGGTGATGGCTTCGACGTTGTACTCACCCGCTCCCGGCAAAACGTCTTTGCCATGCAGCGGTGTGTTGACACCCGCGCGGCGCAGTTGGGTAGCGATGTCTTGTTCGATGTACTCGGGCGTGCCCTCTTCCACCACCAGCACGCCACGCTTGCCTTGGCAAAAATCAATCACTTGGGTGGGCACCAAGGGGTAGGTGACGTTCAACACCAAAATAGGAATATCGCTGTCGCCAAAGGCATTGGCCAAACCGAGTTGCTGCAAGCTGCGCATGAGGGCGTTGTACAACCCCCCTTGCACGATCAGACCTATATCGGGGTGGGCCTTACCAGCCATGTGTTCATTCAAACCATGGCGAACAATGTAGTCCCGTGCTGCTGGAATGCGTTCTTCCAACTTGCGCTTTTCATGGCGGAAGGTCACGGGGGGATGCGCCAAGCGCATGTAATCAAACTTGGCGGGTTCTGCCATCAGGTGCTGGGTAGAGACAGCAGGTGCTTGGTTGGCTTTGGTCACGAAACTGCCGCGCACATGGCAAGCGCGTATGCGCAACTCCAAGATGGCCGGCATATTGGAAGCTTCTGACAAAGCAAAACCATGTTCAACCATGTCCACCATCTTGCTTAAATCAGGGCGGGGGTCTAGCAAGCACAGCGTGCTTTTCAGGGCATAAGCATGGGTACGCTCTTGAATCACCGAGGCGCCTTCGCCATAGTCTTCACCTACCACGATCAGTGCGCCACCGACCACGCCAGGCGAGGCGAGGTTGGAGAGTGCGTCCGAGGCCACGTTGGTGCCGACGATGGACTTCCAAGTGACCGCGCCGCGCAGCGGGTAGTGGATGCTGGCGCCCAGCATGGCTGCGGCCGAGGCTTCATTGGCACAGGCTTCCACATGCACACCCAGTTCTTGCATCAGCGGCTTGGCTTGCACCATCACATCCAGCAAATGCGAAACAGGTGCGCCTTGGTAGCCGCCGACATAGGCCACGCCCGATTGCAACAGCGCCTTGGTCACTGCCAATATGCCTTCGCCATGAAAAGTGTCGCCTTCGCCTAAGCGCAGGGATTTGATTTCCTCAACAAACGAAACTTCCAATCAAGGCTCCAACGGTTGGCACAACACAGGCGCAAAACTTCTTGCAGGTGGTCGATCATAGTGAAGTGGTGTCGCATGGTAGATTTGCCCAATGACTTCTTCTTTAGCGAACAACGCCCCCCGTTTGACTTCCTTGGCCCATGGCGGCGGCTGCGGCTGCAAGATCGCCCCTGGCGTCTTGCGCGATATTTTGGGCAGCATGAAAGGCTTGCCCTTGCCAGCGCAACTGCTGGTGGGGATCGACACGGCTGATGACGCTGCGGTGTACCAACTTAACGACAGCCAAGCGCTGATAGCCACCACCGACTTTTTCATGCCCATCGTCGACGACCCGTTTGACTTTGGCCGCATTGCCGCGACCAACGCCATCAGCGATGTTTACGCCATGGGCGGCACACCCATCTTTGCGTTGGCCTTGGTGGGCATGCCCATCAATGTGCTCAGCACCGAGGTGATTGGACAGATATTGCAAGGCGGCCAAAGCGTGTGTCAGTCAGCAGGCATCCCTATCGCGGGGGGCCACAGCATTGATTCGGTAGAGCCTATTTACGGCTTGGTGGTCTTGGGCTTGGCGCACCCCAGTCGCATCAAGCGCAATGCCTCCGCAAAAGCAGGCGATGTCTTGGTTTTGGGCAAGCCCTTGGGTGTGGGGATTTTGTCTGCCGCGTTAAAGAAAGAGGCTTTGTCCGCTGAGGGCTATGCACAGATGATCGCCACCACCACGCGCCTCAATACCGCAGGGCCAGATTTGGCGGCGCTGGAAGGTGTTCATGCTTTGACCGATGTCACGGGGTTTGGTTTGGCAGGACACGCTCTGGAGATGGCCCGTGGTGCAGATTTGGATGCGCACATTGACTGGTCTTGCGTGCCTTTGTTGGATGGCGTTGAAACCTTGGCGCAACAAGGTTTCATTACTGGCGCGTCTGGTCGCAATTGGGCGGGTTATGGCGCGGAAGTGGTGTTGCCTGAGGGTTTTTCATCGGTGGATCAAGCCTTGCTGAGCGACCCCCAAACCAGCGGCGGTTTGCTGGTCAGTTGTGCGCCTGCAGCGCTGGACGCTGTGATGGCGGTGTTCAAGCAGCATGGGTTTGAGGATGCCGCGGTCGTGGGCGGTTTGGCGCAGAAAAAGGGCGATAAGCCCCTGTTACGGATGGTTTAGTTACGCCGCCAAGGCGGCTTGTTGGCAAGGCGATCCTTGGCCTCTTGCGACCGCATGGCGGCATCCAATGCGCTTTGCGCCCACTGCGAAGCCTTTTCGCGGTCGTCCAACACAAACTCGGGTGCGCTCCAATAAGACAGTTTCACCAACTTGCCGCGTTGCTCAAAGGTAAACGGCTGTGACGACAGCGCCTCAAACTGGGGGAGGTTGTTGGCATCGGTTTTGAAGTACAAACGGTCTTGGGCGTACAGGCCAAACATCAAACCTTGGTGGTAAATGCCATGAGCCCCAAACATGCGCCGCGTGGTGATGGGGCCCAAATCCGCAAACACCTCATGCAAAAACTCGACGAAGTCGCTCATGGCGAATGCTCACAAGGCCAAGGTCTTCAGTCGGCGTAACCTGGGTTGACGCGGTCCAGCACCCGCAGCATGGCCTCGAAGTACAAACGTTCACGCTCCGCAATGGGATGTCGGTCAACGGGTGCGCGTTGCAGCACCTCGGCAATCACTTCCTCGCTCAGCACTTGCAAGGGTTGGCCACTGCTCATGGCCAGCAACTGGGTGTGGCAGGCCTTTTCCAGTTTGTACAAGCGCCTGTAGGCTTGAGCCACGGTATGGCCCACCGTCACCACGCCATGGTTTTTCATGAACAGCACCTGCTTGTCTTGCAAGATGGCTGCCAAGCGCTCGCCTTCGCTCAAGGTTTTGGCCAGGCCGGTGTAGGTGTGGTCGTAGGCGATGCGGTTGTGGAAAAACGCCGCGGTTTGGCTGGCGGGCAGCAGCCGGTTGTCTTGCAGCATATTGAGTGCCGTGGCCCAAGGCTGGTGGGTGTGCAGCACCACTTTTGCGCCGCTCAGGCGATGCAAAGGTGCGTGTATGCATTGGGCCGATAACTCGACCACGCCCTCGCCTTCCAAGGTCTCACCGGCTTCGTTGAATACGATCATGTCGCTGGCGCGGGCCTCGGACCAATGCTTGCCAAAGGGCAGCACCAGGTAAGCATCTTCGCGGCCAGGCACGGTCATGGTGAAGTGGTTGTCTATGCCTTCTTCAAAACCATCGAGCACCGCCAAACGCAAGGCGGCTGCCAAATGGACTTTGGCTTGCCAAACCGCATCAGAAGCAGAACTGTGTAGAGGATGAACTGACATGACCCAAGCCTTTTTAAAAGCTGCACAAACCGCTAGGTTAGCGCATCATTCAATTAATGGGGATCTGACCCCGATTTTTCGGCTTCGACGCGTTGCGCGAACTCGGCACGCAGGGCTCGGAGTCTGGCCCGCGGGTCTTCTTTCGTGGTGGCGGTGTTCAAGGCCATCTCGGCGATGAAGCGGCTGGGCAGGGCGCTCACCATCTCGCGGCCTTTTTTGCGCTTGCGGCTCCAACTCACCACCAAGCTGCGCTGGGCGCGGGTGATGCCCACATACATCAGGCGGCGTTCTTCTTGAATGCGCGTCAGGTTCAAGGCGTCTTGCTGCAAGCTCACGCCATCTTCCTCGGGCTTGAAGGGCAGCAAGCCTTCGTTGACACCAGCCATCATCACGTGCGGCCACTCCAAACCTTTGGCAGCGTGCAAGGTGGAGAGGGTGACCACGTCTTGGTCTTTTTCGCGTTCTGAAAGTGTCGACAACAGGGCGATGGTTTGCGCCACATCCAGCAAGGTTTTGCTTTCGCTCACCAGGCTCACACCAGCCGTGTCGTCCACCTCGCCGCCGCAGCGCTTGGCCATCCAGTCGATGAAATCCAGCACATTTGTCCAGCGCGCAGCGGCGAGTTTTTCGCTTTCTTCGCTGTCGTACAAATGCTTTTCGTAATCGATGTCTTTGAGCCACTCGGTAAGCAAGACCAGTGCCGCTTCAGCGCCTTGGGTGTGACGGGCACGAAACTGTAAATCGTTGATCTCGTTGCCAAAGGCTTGCAAGCTCCCCACCGCTTTGGAGGGGAGCGCCGCCACCAGCGAGTGACTGAACACCGCTTCAAACAAGCTGATGCTGTACTGGTTGGCAAATTCGCCGAGTTTTTGCAAGGTGGTGTGGCCAATGCCTCGTTTGGGCGTGGTGACGCAGCGCAAAAACGCTGGATCGTCGTCGTTGTTTACCCACAGACGCAGCCAAGCGCACAGGTCGCGAATCTCGGCGCGGTCGAAAAAGCTTTGACCACCTGACACCTTGTAGGGAATCGCGGCTTTGCGAAAGGCTTTCTCCAACATGCGTGACTGGTGGTTGGCGCGGTAGAGCACCGCAAAGTCCTTCCACGCACGAAACTGGCTCACACCCTCGCCCGTGTCGTTGCCCCCACGCAATCTTTGGATGCGGTTGACGATGCGCTCGGCTTCGTGCTCTTCGTTGTCGGCGTCGATCACCCGCACCGGCTCACCTTCGCCAAGTTCGGAGAACAAGGTTTTAGGAAACAGCTTGGGGTTGGGGCCGATCACGTTGTTGGCCGCTTGCAAGATGGCGCTGGTGGAGCGGTAGTTTTGCTCCAACTTCACCACCTTCAAGTCGGGGAAGTCATGGGGCAAACGCTGCAAATTGTCCAAAGTCGCACCGCGCCAACCGTAAATGGACTGGTCATCGTCACCCACCGCGGTAAATCGGGCCCGCTCACCCACCAACAATTTCAGCACTTCATACTGCGTGGCGTTGGTGTCTTGGTACTCGTCCACCAGCACATGGCCCATTTGCTGGTGCCACTGCTCGCGTACCTCGGGGTGTTGTTGCAACAGCTTCAGGGGCAGGCCGATCAAATCGTCAAAGTCCACGCTTTGGTAGGCGCTCAGACGTTCCTCGTACCGCGCCATGATGCGTGCCGTTATGCGTTCGTTGTCATTGCTGGCTTGCGCCTCGGCCATGGCGGCATTCAGGCCCTGGTTTTTCCACAGGCTGATGGCCCATTGCCATTGGCGGGCCGTGGCCGCGTCGGTGGTGCCACCCGCGTCTTTCAAGATGGAGGTGACGTCGTCGGTGTCCAAAATGCTGAAGTTGTTTTTCAGACCCAGCGCCTCGCCGTTTTGCCGCAGCATGCGTACGCCTAAGGCATGGAAGGTGCAAATCACCACTTTTTGCGCTTCTCGCCCCACCAACTGCTTGGCGCGTTCGCGCATTTCGGCGGCGGCTTTGTTGGTGAAGGTGATGGCGGCGATGCGCTCGGGTTCCAGCCCCAGCTGAATCAGGTGGCCAATTTTGTGGGTGATGACACGGGTTTTGCCAGAGCCTGCACCGGCCAGCACCAGGCAAGGCCCTTGCACATGGTGAACCGCTTCGAGTTGGGGGAGATTCAGGTCCGATGACATGCAGGTGACAGTGGGGGAGACGAATGCGGCAAAGCCAGTGATCATAGCGATGACAATCAGTTCATATGCTGACTATTTTGGGCGTCACCTTTCCCTTTTTCGCCTTGGTACTGGCCGGCTACGTGGCGGCCAAGCGGGGCTGGCTGCCGCTGGACGCCATTCCTGGGCTGAACGGCTTTGTGCTGTATTTCGCTTTGCCTGCCATGCTGTTTCGCTTTGGCGCCAACACGCCCATGGCGCAGTTGCTCGATGGTTCGGTGGCCTTGCTCTACACCCTATGCTCCACGGTGATGGTGTTGTTGGGCATGTGGACGCTGAAGAAGCACCACAACTGGAACGAATCCGCTTTTGGCACCATGGCCGTGGCCTTTCCCAACACCGGTTATATGGGGTTGCCTTTGTTGCTGAGCTTGTTTGGCTCTGCAGCGGTGGGGCCTGCCATTGTCACCATCGTGGTGGATTTGTTTTTCACCAGCTCAGTCTGCATTGCCTTGTCGCGCCTAGACCAAGCGCAAACCCATGGGGCTCGCACCGCGCTGCTTCAGGCCATCAAAAGTGTGTTCAGTATTCCATTGACATGGGCGATTGCTTTGGGTGCTTTGGTATCGATCAACGCTTGGGTTGTGCCCGAGATGCTGACCCAAACCGTAGGCTTGCTGGCGGGGGCAGCCGCCCCCGTGGCATTGTTCACCATCGGTGCTTTGCTGGCGCGACCGGTGCCTGTCTCTGCCCAAGGTTGGTGGCATTGGCAACGCGGGGGTGTGGACGCTTTGCTGGTTTTTTTGAAGCTGGTGGTTCACCCAGTGTTGGTGTGCGTTTTGGGCTGGGTGTTGATGCAACTGGGCCTGCCCCTCACGCCAACCGCCTTGATGGCAGTGGTGCTGGTCGCCGCCTTGCCCAGCGCCAGCAACAGCGCCTTGCTGGCCGAGCGCTTTGGTGCGGACAGCGCCCGCATCACCCGGGTGATTTTGCTCTCCACCGCTTTGGCTTTTCCCAGTTTTTCGGCTTGGGTGGCTTGGTACAAGGCCTGAAAAAACGCTTTTAAATCGCCCATTAAATCGCCAGCGGGTCCACGTCAATGGCCCAACGCAGCACCGCTTTGTGTTGCGTGCGAAGCTGCTGCAAATCCTCTTGCCAAGCAGCCAAAAATTGCTGCAGATATTTGCGTGATGGGCTCTCCACCAGCATTTGTGCCCGCTCCACATTGGCCACGCGTTGCATGCTCATGGGGACAGCGGGGTAAACGCTTAAACCTCCCGCATCGCCAGGCAAACGCGCTTCACCCAGGGCTTTGGCGGCGTTCAAAAAATCTTGCGCGGCTTGCTGCGTTCGCGCCTCGGCTCGCAGCAAAGCTTGAAAACTGAAGGGCGGCAGACCGGCTTGCTCACGCTCTTGCAGCTGCTGGGCAGCAAAACCCGCAAAATCGTGGCGCTTTAAAAACTCAAACACAGGATGCTTGGGGTGAAAGGTTTGCACCCACATTTCACAGGTTTGTGTAGCGCCCAGTTGCGCGTCGCGCCCAGCGCGGCCTGCGGCTTGCAGCAACAGCGAAAACAGCCGCTCGGGGGCGCGAAAGTCAGCCGAAAACAAAGCGCCGTCTGGGTTGAGGGCAGCCACCAAACTGACGCGGCGAAAGTCGTGGCCCTTGGCCACCATTTGCGTGCCCACCAACACATCCACTTCCCCATCATGCACTTGGGCCAGTTGTTTGACCAACTCGCCCTTCAGGCGCGTGGTGTCCGCGTCAATGCGTGCCACGCGCAGGGGTGAGCCATCGGGGCGTTTCAGGTCTGCCAGCATCTCGGCCAGCAATTCTTCTACTTTTTCTGTGCCATGGCCCAGCACACCAATGTCTTGGTTGCCGCAAGCAGGGCAGGCACGTGGCACAGCTTGGGTCAGGCTGCAATGGTGGCAACGCAGGGTGCGGTCGCCTTTGTGAAACACACGGTAAGCGCTGCAATGCGGACATTCGCTTTTCCAGCCGCATTCGGCGCAATGCAAGACCGGCGCATAGCCTCGCCGGTTTAACAAGACCAACACCTGTTCTTGCCGGCTAAGTCGCTCACGCATGGCGGCCAACAGCGGTGCCGAGAGCAAGGTTTTGCGCGGTTGGTTGTTCATGTCCACCCGCCGCAGAACAGGCAAAGCACCGTCACCTACGCGGCTGGGCATGGACAAGCGGGTGTAGCGGGGTGCGGGCTGCCCTTCTACTGCGGCCCGGCTGTGGTGCCAACTCTCTAGCGAAGGCGTGGCCGAACCCAGCAGCACTTGTGCGCCTTCCAGTTGGCCGCGGTAGACCGCCAAATCACGCGCCGAGTACCGCGCACCTTCTTGTTGCTTGTAGCTTGGGTCGTGTTCCTCATCGACGACGATGAGTTTGAGCTCAGGCATGGAGGCCAGCACGGCCAAACGCGTACCCAAAACGATGCGTGCTGTGCCCAAATGCGCTGCCAACCAACTGTTAAGACGTTGCGCCGGTGTCATGGCGCTGTGCATGGCGACGATGGCCGTGTCACCTAAATGGGCGAAGCGTTGGCGCACCCTGGCTTCGAGCTGGGGCGTAAGGTTGATCTCGGGCACCAACAACAAGACTTGGGCTTGGGGTGTTTCTTCCAGCACCTGGGCTGCGCGCCGTAAATACACCTCGGTTTTGCCGCTGCCGGTGTTGCCATGCAACAAAAACGGGCCGGGGTGTTGGGCGAGTTGCGTCAACACCTGCGTTTGTTCAGGGGTGAGGGAAGGCTGCGAAGCCTTTTCCGCGCTGACGGGCGCCAAGGGTTTGAGACGCGAGAGCTTGCGCTCAAATTGCAGCGCCGTCATGTCACGCAAGGACGGTGGCAAGCAGGCCATGGCAAATTCACCGGCGCTGCGTTGGTAATAGTGGGCTGCGAAGTCAATCAGCTTCAACCAATGGACCGATAAAGGCGGGATGCCGTGCAAAACCGAATGGATGGCTTTGAGGTTGTGTGCTGAATTTGCGGCTTGTTCTGGCGCTTGCGGCCAAACCAATCCCAAGGTATCGCGCTGCCCCAAGGGCACCCGCACCAGACAACCGGGCTGCAAATCTTCCTGCGTTTCGTAAGTCAATGGCCCCGTTAATCGGCTGTAAGCCGGTGTAGGCACCAAAACAGAAATTTCTCGCCGCATGTCAAGCCCTCATTTGCGACGCGTAACTGATACAAATCTTCATAAATTGAGCTAAGTGATTGATTGACAAGGGGCTTTAGCAGTCATCCCAAATTTCTGTGGATAACTTTGTTGACAGCTTGTCAGACTGACGCCGCAAGCCCTTTAAATCAGGGCTTTGAACACAATGCACGAAAAATTGGCAGCTCCTAGAGTCTATATAAATCAAGGACTTAATTAAAAACTGAAAGCCTGAAAAATTATTTTCGAGTGTAAGTCCTTAGTTAAGCAGTTGGCAAAAAAATGTGCATAAGTAAGTTTTGACATTAAAACTTTTTTGTCAAAAGTGGTGTTCAGGCGGTTTGACGCAGGGTTTTGGAGTGGCTGTGAACCGCCTCCACCAAGGCGCTCACATGCTCGGGCGGCGTGAACTGGCTGATGCCGTGACCGAGGTTGAAGATGTGGGTTGGGCCAGTGGTGCTGGCGTCCGTATGGGGCTTGCCAAAGCTGTCCAGCACGCGGTGCACCTCGGTTGCGATTTGCGCGGGTGGCGCAAACAGGATGTTGGGGTCAATGTTGCCTTGCAGCGCTTTGCCAGGGCCGCCGACCTCGCCACCTACCAAGCGACGGGCGGTACCTAAATTCATGGTCCAGTCCAAGCCCAGCACCTCGCAGTCCAGGTCTTTCATCTCGGGCAGCCACAAACCACCGCCCTTGGTGAACACCAGTCGGGGAATGATGGCACCGTCGTGGCTGCGTTTGAGCTGCGCCAACACCCGCCGCGTGTAGGCCAGGCTGAATTCTTGGAAAGCGCCATCGGCCAGCACGCCCCCCCAGCTGTCAAACACCATCACCGCTTGGGCACCGGCTTCAATTTGGGTATTTAAATAGAGGGCCACCGCGTCGGCATTGATGGCCAAGATGCGGTGCATCAGGTCGGGGCGGCTGTACATCAGGCTTTTCACCAAACGGTAGTCGTCCGACCCGCCACCTTCCACCATATAGCAAGCCAGCGTCCAAGGGCTGCCCGAAAAACCAATCAGCGGCACGCGGCCGTTCAAGGCTTTGCGGATGCTGGTGACCGCGTCAAACACATATTGCAGCTTGTGCATATCGGGCACGG
>CAMCWS010000048.1 GCA_945882755.1 Bordetella parapertussis
ATCGCCACCGAAGCGGCCAGCATCATTGCGGTACGCCGTGACATCCACGCTCACCCCGAACTGTGTTTCCAAGAACAACGTACTGCCGATGTGGTGGCGGGCAAGCTCACCGAATGGGGCATCGAAGTACACCGCGGCATGGGCACCACCGGCGTGGTCGGCGTCATCAAAAACGGCAACAGCAAACGCACCATTGGTTTACGAGCCGATATGGATGCACTGCCAGTGAACGAGGCCAACACATTTGCTCACGCCAGCAAATATCCCGGCAAGATGCACGCTTGCGGCCACGACGGCCATACCGCCATGTTGCTGGCAGCAGCGCAGCATTTGGCCAAGCACAAAAACTTTGATGGCACGGTGGTGCTGATCTTCCAACCCGCGGAAGAAGGTGGCGGCGGTGCACGGGAGATGATCAAAGACGGTTTATTTGAAAAATTCCCCGTGGACGCGGTATTCGGTTTGCACAACTGGCCAGGCATGCCTGTGGGCAGCTTGGCGGTGAGTGCTGGGCCGGTGATGGCTTCTAGCAATGAATTCAAAATCACCATCCGTGGCAAGGGTTGCCATGCGGCGTTACCCCATAACGGCATTGACCCGGTTCCCATTGCTTGCGAGATGGTGCAAGCCTTTCAAACCATCGTGTCGCGCAATTTGAAGCCCATCGATGCCGGCGTCATCTCGGTAACCATGATCCATGCAGGCGACGCCACCAACGTGGTGGCCAACAGTTGTGAACTGCAGGGCACGGTTCGCACCTTTACCGTCGAGATGCTTGACCTCATCGAGCGACGCATGAAAACCATTGCCGAGCACGTCAGCGCAGCCCATGAAGCCACTTGCGAATTCGCCTTCGTGCGCAATTACCCGCCCACCATCAACCACCCCAAAGAGGCCGATTTCACCCGCTCGGTGTTGGCTGACATCGTGGGGGCAGACAACGTGCTGGCGCAAGAACCCACCATGGGCGCAGAAGACTTCTCTTATATGTTGTTGGAAAAACCCGGCGCGTATTTCTTCATCGCCAACGGCGAAGGCCAGCACCGCGAGATGGGGCATGGTGGCGGCCCTTGCACCTTGCACAACCCCAGCTACGATTTCAATGACGACCTGATTCCCTTGGGTGGCACCGTCTGGGTGCGCATGGTTGAACAGTTTTTAGCGCCGGCCTAAGTCGTCAATCAAGCGCTGGGCGGCGCTTTGCTGACCATGAGGGTTTAGCTTTTGCGCTCGGCCAACTGTTTTTCCAGCTGCTCCACCCGCGCTTGTAAAGCGGCCACATCTTCTGCGCTGGGCAGGCCCATGCTTTTCAAGGCCTTGGCCACACGCTCCTCAAAAATGGTTTCCAGCTTGTCCATCTGGCCGCTGGCCATTTGCCCCACTTTTTCTGCGGCCTCGGTCATTTTGGCTTGGGCTTGCTGCGTGGTTTGTTGCAGGTGTGAGCCCTCTTTTACCAAGTTTTCAAACACCTTGCTGCCTTCTTCTTGGGCTTTGGCAAAAGCACCTAAGCCAGCCAGCCAGATGTGCTGGGCCGAATCTTTCATGCGCTGGCTCATGTCTTGGGGGTCAAATTCAGGTGGGGTGCTGGCCATGGCGGTTCCTTAAGAGAGAATGAAATTTCATCATAGTTCACCCTCAAGCATTTGAAACTGCGTTACATCAAGCCGTAGCCAGAAATTTAAGCCTCTACAATTGTCAAACTTACAAAGACACCCCTGAAACCATGTTGTGGTACGCCGTCCATTCCCGCCCTAAGCAAGAACACCGAGCCTTGGAAAACCTGCAAAACCAAGGCTATGAAGCCTGGTTGCCCATGATTACCCTTGAAAAACTGCGCCGAGGCCGAGTGACTGAGGTGGTCGAGCCCATGTTCAGCCGTTATTTGTTTATCCGCTTGGACATGGAGCACACCAACTGGACGCCTATTCGCTCTACCCTTGGGGTGAGCCGTTTGGTGAGTTTTGGCAACCGTCCCGCCCCCATTTCTGACGATTTGATCCAAGCTTTGCGCAACATGCCCGAACGCGCCCCAGAAAAATTGTTTCAACAAGGCCAAGCTGTGCGGGTGATTGACGGCCCCTTGAAGGGCTTGGAGGCTGTCTACCAACAATCCGATGGTGAGTTGCGGGCCATGGTGCTGGTGGACCTGATGAGCAAACAGCATCTGGTCAGCGTGGATACCCAGCATTTATTCCCTGTGACAATCTGAGCATGAACACGCATCCGCAGCATATTGCGATCATCATGGACGGCAATGGCCGTTGGGCCAAAAAGCGCTTGATGCCGCGTACCGTAGGCCATGCGCGGGGTGCCGCCAATGTGCGCCAAATCGTCAAAGCCGCCCACGCCGTGGGTTTGCGCTACCTGACGTTGTTTGCTTTCAGCTCAGAAAATTGGCGTCGACCGCCAGATGAGGTCTCGGCCTTGATGGGCTTGTTTTTGCAGTACCTTGAGTCAGAGGTGGCGGAAATGAAAGCTGCGGGTATTCGTCTTCGTGTGATTGGTGACCGCAGTGCGTTTGCGCCACTGTTGCAGTCTCGTATCGATCAAGCCGAGCAAGATACGGCGCAAAACACGGGTTTGAACTTAACCATTGCCGCCAATTACGGTGGCCAGTGGGATGTGTTGACAGCGGTTCGCGCTTGGCAAGCGGCGCACCCCGATCGCTCATTGCAAGAACTGGACCCCGCCGCTTTAGCTAAACATTTAAGTACCGCCGATATTCCCGACCCTGAGTTGCTGATTCGCACAGGGGGCGAGTCGCGTATCAGCAATTTCTTGCTTTGGCAAACCGCCTATACCGAGCTGTATTTCACCGATCTGCATTGGCCCGATTTTGATGACGCTGCTTTGGCCAAAGCCTTGCAGTGGTATGCCCAACGGGTGCGCCGTTTTGGGCGCACAGATGAGCAGGTGCAGCATTCCAGCGCGGCTGAACATACCCCCACCCCAGACCTTGTTATCCAAAACGGCATCAAGATAGGCTAATATCTCGCCTGCAGGCAATAAGCCACATTAGTTTCGAGCGCCTGCAGCTCGTCCGGGCATTGTGTATGCCCCACTTCCTTAGTTTTAAACACATCACCGACAGGTATCCCTAGATGAAGAATGAAAACCGCGCAACGCATCCCCGCAAGGACCATGCTCAGACCCGCAGTGGTCGCTGTATTGCCTTGATCGACAGCAACTACATGGCTTGGTTGCTGAAACAAGGTGCTGACAGCGATGCCGAGCCAGAGGCCTATAACCGCCAAGCCCTGATACCTAGCTTGGTGCAGACCTTGAAGCAAGCCGGTTTGGGATTGGATGTGCAACGTGTTTATTGGTATACCGACAACCCTGACAGCCAGTTTCCCCAAGACCAAATCGTGCGTGTGCTTGACGTCACCAGTGGCGAACCCAGTGAGGTGGCTTTCAGCGCCATGTCTGCCGACATTGCCCGTTTGTCTGAGCGTAAAGCTTGTGAGCATCTGCTGATTGCCAGCGACGACGACCGCTTGACCGCCAGCATCGATGAAGCGCAGTTGCATGGCTTGAATGTTTACCTGTTGGCTGACGAGTCTGCCCGCCACATGGACCAACTTATCAATGAAGACCCCGCTTGGTGCCGTTTATTGGCGCAAGCTGATCGCCGTGTGTTGCTGATGGCCCAAGCCGCCAAAGAGTTGACTGCTCAGCCGCGTGCCGCTGCTGCGCCTGCTGCGCCGCAAGACCCCGAACTGGTCCGCACCAAGCTGCAAGAAGTGGTTGATGGTTGGTGGGACGACGAACCCGAAGACCTGCGCGAAGATTTGCGCGACGAGTTGCGTGGCAGCCATGGCATCCCGCAAGAGGTCGATCGCCATATGCTGCTGCGCGTACGCCGCGCTTTAGACCGCCCTTTGAGCTTTCCCGAGAAAAAAATCTTGCGTGAAATGGTGCGCAACAAAGTTTTGGGCATCACCGAAGAAAGCCTGCCTGCATGAGCATTTTGGTGACCGGCGGCGCCGGTTTCATCGGCAGCAACTTTGTCCACACATGGTTGGCGCAGCACGATGAGGTGCTGGTCAACCTTGACAAGCTCACCTACGCGGGTAATTTGCGTAACCTGCACGCCTTGGCCGGTGACCGCAGACACCATTTTGTGCAAGGCGATATCGGTGACACCACCTTGGTGAGCCAGTTGTTGGCCACGCACCAACCCCGCGCTGTGCTGCATTTCGCCGCCGAGTCGCATGTAGACCGCTCTATCCACGGCCCCATGGATTTCATCCAAACCAATGTGGTGGGCACTTTTCAGTTGCTGGAATCGGTGCGGGCGTATTGGGCGGGTTTGAACGATCAGTCTCGCCAAGCTTTCCGGTTTTTGCATGTCAGCACCGACGAGGTTTACGGCAGTTTGGCGCCAGAGGCACCGGCCTTCAGTGAAACCCATGCTTACGAGCCCAACAGCCCTTACTCGGCCAGTAAAGCGGCGTCCGACCATTTGGTGCGTGCCTGGCACCACACCTATGGTTTGCCGGTACTCACCACCAATTGCAGCAACAACTACGGCCCCTACCATTTCCCCGAAAAACTCATTCCTCTGGTGATCCACAACGCTTTGGTGGGAAAGCCTTTGCCTATTTATGGTGACGGCATGCAGGTGCGCGATTGGCTGTACGTCGAGGACCACTGCAAAGCCATCATGCGGGTGCTGGATGCAGGGCGTTTGGGTGAAACCTACAACGTCGGTGGTTGGAATGAAAAACCTAATATCGAGGTGGTACGCACCCTGTGTGCTTTGCTGGATGAGCTCCAACCCCGTGCCGATGGCCAGTCCTATGCATCGCAGATGACCTTTGTGAAAGACCGCCCTGGGCACGACAGACGCTATGCCATTGATGCCCGAAAGTTGGAGCGAGAACTCGGTTGGCGTCCCGAAGAAACCTTTGAGACGGGTTTACGCAAAACCGTGCAGTGGTACTTGGCGCATGCCGACTGGGTGGAAGAAGTCACCAGCGGCAGTTACCGCGCTTGGATAGGCCAAAACTATGGCAGCTGAGGGCGTTCTGCTGTTTGGAGCCGATGGTCAGTTGGGTCACGAACTGCAAGCTGAACTGTCTGTTTTAGGGCGTTTGATACCCTTGACCTTGGCGGATGTGGACATAGCTGACGCCAAAGCTTTACAGGCGGTGATTCGCCACCATGCGCCGCGCTATATCGTCAATGCCGCCGCCTACACCGCTGTTGACAAAGCCGAACAAGAGCCTTACTTGGCGCAAGCCATCAACGCCACTGCCCCGGGCATCATGGCGACCGAGGCCAAGTCCTTGGGCGCGACCATGGTGCATTACTCCACCGACTATGTGTTCAACGGCCAGTCTGCCCAGCCATACAAGGAAAGTGACGCCACCGACCCGTTGTCGGTCTATGGGCGAAGCAAGCGAGATGGCGATATAGAAGTCATGGCGCAATCAGGCGCTTTTTTTATCTTCCGCAGTTCTTGGGTGGTGGGAGCGCACGGCGGCAATTTTTTGAAAACCATGTTGCGCTTGGCGCAAGAGCGTGACAGTTTGAGCGTGGTCGCCGATCAACACGGCGTACCCACCTCGGCGCGTTGGATGGCGCAGGTTACCCGTGAAGCCTTGCAACATCCTCAGCATGCTGATTTGAGTGGCCTGTACCACTTGAGCAATGCGGGACGCACCACTTGGCATGGCTATGCGCAATATGTGTTGACGCAAGCCGCGCAAATGGGTTGGCAACTCAAAGTCAAGCCAGAGGACGTCAAAGCCATTGGCACGGCAGACTATCCCTTGCCAGCGCCGCGACCCGCCAACTCTATGCTCGACACCCATTTGGTGCAGCAAAACTTGGGTTTGAACATCCCCACTTGGGAGTCGGGCGTGATGCAGGTGTTATCTGCTTTAAGGGCGCAAAGTGCTGAAAATTAAATTAACCGCCGATTAAAAAATAATATCGGCAGTTAAAAAAACTTATTCTGCTGCTGGGATAAGAGCGGATGCCAAAGTACCGGCTGCATTTAAAGCTTGTACCCATTGGGGCATGCGGCCACGGCCGGTCCAGGTATTGGCAGGATTGGCAGGATCGCGGTATTTAGGTGCCACTTTTTTTCCTGCGGTTGCGCGTTTGGCCTTGGGCGCCTTGGTGCCAACAGCTTTGACTGCCACTTTTTTGCCCTTGGTTTTGCTGCCCATCGCCGCGGCAATGTCAGCGGCGCTCAAGCCAGCGCTGTGGGCGATTTGAACAATTTGCGCCAAAGCTTTATCGTGACCGCGGGACATCAAGCGCTGTTCTTCCTTTTCCAGTTTGATTCTGGCGGCGCGGATTTTTTCTAATTGGGTAATTGGGCTGGTACGTGCCATGAATATCTCCAAGTAATTAATGATTCAAACCGTATTATCTACCAATTATTAATATGGGAATATATTTTTATTCTCCTTATTAATATAAGTACATATTCAATTGAATATCCAAAATACCAGATTCAATATCTGGCTGACGGTAAAACGCTTGTAGACAGGGTGCGTGAATGCGGCACAATCGACTCAATTTATTCAACAACTGCCATGTCCAGCCCACATCTTTCCGCCACCTCCAACAGCGACAAAGCTGAAATACTCGCCCGTGCCTTGCCCTATATCCGCAAGTTTCACGGCAAAACCTTGGTCATCAAATACGGTGGCAACGCCATGACCGACCCGCAGCTGCAAGCAGGCTTTGCCCAAGATGTGGTGCTACTCAAACTGGTGGGCATGAACCCCGTGGTGGTGCATGGCGGTGGTCCGCAAATTGAAAACGCGCTGCAGCGTTTGGGCAAAAAAGGCGAGTTCGTTCAGGGCATGCGTGTGACCGACGCCGAAACCATGGAAGTGGTGGAGTGGGTGCTGGCAGGTGAGGTGCAGCAAGACATCGTAGGTTTGATCAACCAAGCCGGTGGCAAGGCGGTGGGCTTAACCGGGCGCGATGGCGGCATGATCCGCGCTCGTCAACTGAAGATGCAAGACGCCACAGACCCCAGCAAAGAAGTCGATGTGGGGCAGGTGGGCGATATCGTCAGCATCGACCCCGGCGTGGTCAAAGCCTTGCAAGATGACGCCTTCATTCCCGTCATCAGCCCGATTGGCTTTGGTGAAAGCAATGAAAGCTACAACATCAATGCCGATTTGGTGGCTTCCAAGCTTGCCACGGTGTTAATGGCTGAAAAACTGGTGCTGCTGACCAACACCGAGGGCGTGTTGGATAAAGCTGGCAAGCTGCTGCGTGATTTGAGCGCTCGCCAAATTGACGCTTTGTTTGCCGACGGCACCTTGAGCGGCGGCATGTTGCCCAAAATCAGCGGCGCTTTGGACGCCGCCAAAAGTGGGGTGAATTCTGTGCATATCATTGACGGGCGGGTACCCCACGCTTTGTTGCTGGAAATCTTGACCGATCAAGCTTTTGGTACCCTGATACGTTCGCACTGACTTTCTAGGAGTGTTTGATGGCCACAGCGCAGACCAGCAGTACATCCCCTGACGCACAGGCCGCGCCACGCAAGCGACCCAAGCCCGGTGAGCGGCGCATTCAAATTCTGCAAACACTGGCAGCCATGCTCGAGCAGCCGGGTGCCGAGCGCATCACCACCGCCGCTTTGGCGGCGCGTTTAGAGGTCTCGGAGGCCGCGCTCTACCGCCATTTCGCCAGCAAGGCGCAAATGTTCGAAGGCCTGATTGAATTCATTGAGACCAGTATCTTCAGCTTGCTGAACCAAATCGCCGAAAAAAATGATGCTTCCAGTGTCAAAGCACGCCACATGGTGACGGTGTTGCTGCAGTTTGCCCAGCGCAACCCTGGCATGGCGCGGGTGATGGTGGGTGACGCCTTGGTGTTTGAAAACGACCGTCTTGAGCAGCGCATGAACCAGTTTTTCGAGCGCTTTGAGTCCAGCTTGCGCCAAGTGTTGCGCGATCAGGCGCAGGTAACTTCCTCGCTGACACCCACCGTGGACGCCAATGTGCAGTCCTCTGTGCTGGTATCTTTTGTGGTGGGACGTTTGCAACGCTTTGCGCGAAGCGGCTACAAACGTTTGCCCACCGAACACCTAGACGCCAGTTTGGCGCTCCTCACATAACCGCACCCAGCTGCCACGGCACAAACTCGTTTTGCCCATAGCCGTGTTGCTCGCTTTTGCTGGCCTCGCCTGAAGCGCAAGCGATGATGCGCTGAAAAATCTCTTCGCCCTTGGCTTGCACCGAGCTGCCGCCATCGACCACGTCGCCGCAGTTGATGTCCATGTCATCGGTTTGGCGCTGCCACAACGCGGTGTTGGTGGCGAGTTTCAGCGACGGCGAGGGCGCACAGCCATAGGCCGAGCCGCGTCCGGTGGTGAAGCAAATCAGGTTGGCGCCGCCCGCCACTTGGCCGGTGGCGCTGACCGGGTCGTAGCCCGGTGTGTCCATGTACACAAACCCATGCGCCGTGACTTTCTCGGCGTACTCGTACACCGCTTGCAAATTGCTGGTGCCGCCTTTGGCCACTGCGCCGAGGGACTTCTCAAGAATAGTGGTCAGCCCCCCCGCTTTGTTGCCGGGCGAGGGGTTGTTGTTCATCTCGCCTTGGTGCATGGCGGTGTAGTGCTCCCACCAGCGGATGCGCTCAACCAACTTCTCGCCCACTTCGCGTCGTACCGCACGGCGTGTTAGCAGGTGTTCGGCGCCGTAAATTTCGGGCGTTTCGCTCAGGATGGCAGTGCCGCCATGTGCCACCAACATATCCACCGCCGCGCCCAAGGCCGGGTTGGCGCTGATCCCCGAATAACCGTCCGAGCCGCCGCACTGCAAGCCGACGGTGATGTGGGCCACGCTGCATGGCACACGCTGAGATTGGTTCACCGTGGGCAACATGGCCTTGACCAGTTCGATGCCCTTGGCCACCGTCAAGCGGGTGCCGCCGCTGTCTTGGATGTTGAAGGTTTGCAGCGTGCTGCCCTCTTGCAAACCGCTGTGCGCCATCCACGATTTAAGTTGATTGGCCTCGCAGCCCAAGCCGATGGCCAGCACACCGGCAAAGTTGGGGTGCGTGGCGTAGCCCGCCATGGTGCGCTCGAGCACCTGCATCCCCAAGCCCTCGGTGTCCATGCCGCAACCCAGGCCGTGGGTCAGAGCGACCACGCCATCAAGGTTGGGGAAGTCGGCCAAGGCCGCTGGGTGGATGGTTTTGGAGAAATGGTCGGCAATGGCGCGCGCGACAGTTGCCGAGCAGTTCACGCTGGAGAGGATGCCAATGTAGTTGCGCGTGGCCACGCGGCCGTCAGGGCGCACATAGCCCATGAACTCGGCGTGTAGCTTGGGGGCCTCGGGTTTGACGTCGGCGCAAAACGCGTAGTCGCGTGCAAAGTCGCCTTTGTTGGGGCCCATGTCGAGGTTGTGGGTGTGCACATGCTCGCCAGCGGCGATGTCTTTGGACGCAAAGCCAATGATTTGGTTGTAGCGGCGCACTGGTGCGCCGCCCTCAATGGCGCGGGTGGCCACCTTGTGCCCTGGTGGGATCAGGCCACGCACCGCGACGCCCTCCACCGTCGCACCGGAGAGCAGTTGTTGGCGGCTGATGACCACGTCATCGGCGGGGTGGAGGCGAATGCAATTGTTCATAAAAAAACCAAAATCAAGTAGCCATTAAGCGGGGCAACCACAGGGCAATGCTGGGCACATAGGTGATCAAGACCAAACTGCCAAGCAAAGGAATCAACCAAGGCAAGATGGCCATGGTGGTGCGCTCAACGCTCAAATTGGCCACACGTGCCAGCACAAACAACACCATGCCCATGGGTGGGTGCAACAAACCGATCATCAGGTTCAAAACCATGATCAGACCAAAGTGAACCAAATCAATGCCCAGTTGCTGGCAAATCGGGATCAAGATGGGGACCAAAATCGTGATGGCGGCAGTAGGTTCCAAAAAGCAGCCCACAAACAACATGAGCAAATTGGCCAGCAACAAAAATTGCCAAGGCTGGTCGGTCACGCCCAATACCCATTGACCGATAGCTGCAGTCACGCCCGTGGCGGTCAGCAGCCAACCAAAAATACTGGCAGCGGCCACGATGAAGAGCACCGTGGCGGTGGTCTCAACTGTGTCCAAGCAAATCTTGACAAACAGCTTGAAATTCAGGGTGCGGTACCACAGAAAGCCCAAAATCAGGGCCCAGACACAGGCGGCAATCGCACCTTCAGTAGGTGTAAAAACACCGGTGGTCATGCCGCCTATCAAGAGCACAGGCGTCATGATGGGCAATACGGCTTGAAAGTTGAAAACCTTGTCAGCCACAAACAGCAGCACCAAACCCACCAGCACCGTCAATTGCGCATGGGTACCCACTTCGGTGACCAGCAACCAAATCACCAGCGGCCACGCAATCACCACCAAGGTTTCAAGCAATGCTTTGAGGAGCTTGGGCCACTCCAATTTGACATCGCCGCCCCAACCATTTTTATGGGCGAAGTAAGCCACGGTGAGCATCATCAGCAAGGCCATGAAAACGCCAGGCACAATGCCAGCCAAAAACAGCGAGCCCACCGACACATTGGCCATCATGCCGTAGATCACAAAGGGCAAGCTGGGCGGAATGATGGGCCCCAAGGTGGCAGATGCGGCAGTCACGCCGACAGCAAACTCGGGGTCATAACCGTGGTCGGTCATGGCTTTCACCTCGATGGTGCCCAAACCTGCCGCGTCCGCGATGGCGGTGCCACTCATACCTGCAAACACCACCGACCCCACCACATTCACATGGCCCAAGCCGCCTTTCAACCAACCCACCAGCGCCAAAGCGTAGCTGTAAATGCGGTGGGTGATGCCAGCGGTGTTCATGAGGTTGCCAGCCAAGATGAAAAAAGGCACGGCCAGCAAAGGAAAGCTGTCAATGCCCGAGACCATGCGGTGCACCACCACAAAAGGCGGCGAGCTGGGTACGAACAGCAGGTAAATGAGAGAGGCAGCCGCCATGGCCATGGCCACTGGCAAGCCGCCGCTCAACAAAAACAGAAAAATGATTTTTAACATGCAGACCTTAAAGGCTTAGAGGTTGTTGGTGCGCTCAAGCACGCTAAAGCCTTGTTGCAAATGACGCCACATGACCCACAGGCTGCGCCACGTCATCAATACAAACGCCAGCAACACCACGCCGTAGACGATGTTCATGGGCAGGTTGACGATGGTCATTTGGTAGTTGCCCATTTTTTGCATCAGCAACCACGTGAGGTAGCTGGCCATGGCCAAAAACGCCACCCGCAACACATCGGTCAGCAAAGACACGCTGCGCGACAAACCTTGGGGCATGAAGCGGTAGAAAAAATCCACTTGAATATGGTTGTTTTTGGCGACACCTATGACCGCACCTAAAAACACAGTGGCAATCAGCAGGTAGCGGGCAATTTCTTCCGTCCAAGCAGCGGAATCGTTGAACACATAGCGGGTGATGAATTGGTAGAGCACCGTCAAGCCCAGCGCCCAGAAAAACAGCAAGGCCAGCCATGCTTCGGCGATGGTGTCTGAGAGGTCAACGGTAGCGTCCGCATCGCCAAAAGAAGCGGCCAGTTGATCGAGGTCCGCGCTCATTTGGCAGCTTGTACCCGGTCATAGTCTGCGCGTGACAGACCCAAGCTTTCCACCGGCTTGTTTTTCAGGACCGTGTCTTGAAAGCTTTTGCGGTTGACTTCCACCACTTTCAAGCCTTTTTTCTTGAAGATGTCGATCAACTCGGCTTCGCGTTTCTTCACTTTCGCTGTGGCGCGAGCTGCGGCCTCTTGCATCACCTCGGTGAACATTTTTTGCTCGGCGAGGTTGAGTGTGCTCCACACATGGGGTGCGACCATGGTGACCAAGCCGTCCACGATATGCCCCGTCAGCATGATGGCTTTTTGTACTTCGAAGAACTTTTTGGCTTCGATGGTGGTCAGTGGGTTTTCTTGGGCATCTACGGTGCCATTTTGCAGGGCCAAATACACCTCGGCAAACGCGATAGGCGTGGGGTTGGCACCGCAGGCTTGCCAAGTGGCGGTGTAAGCGGGAGCGTCGGGTACGCGGATTTTCAAACCCTTGATGTCAGCGCATTGGCTAAAGGTTTTTTGTGCGGTGGTGTGACGTGCGCCGTAATAGGTGTAAGCCGTGACTTGAATACCGCTTTTGTTGCGAAATTCGTTCACCATTTCTTGAAACAAGCTGCTTTTGGAATACGCCAACAGGTGGTCGCCGTCGCGAAAAATGAAAGGGTAGTAAGCGATACCAAAGCGGGGGTAGCTGCGAGCCGCAAACGAGGGGCCGCCAATCACGATATCCACCGACCCCAAAGTCAGGCCTTGGTTTAAGTCGGTTTCTTTGCCCAAGCTAGAAGCAGGAAACACTTGAATATCAAATTTACCCTTGCTGCGTTTTTTGATTTCTTCAGCCGCCCAAACCGACTCGGTGTGGTAGGGCTCGGAAGATTCATACACATGGGCCCATTTGAGTTTTTGCTGAGCCAAAGCGACAGACGGTAAAGCCATAACAACCGCCAAAAACAAGCCCAACGCAGGGCGATGAACAGACAGGAAACGCATGGTGCAAAGCTTTCAGGGAAAGGGGAATACTTCCATGCACCATACCGCTGCGTCAAGCCGGTATTCATCCGCATAAACCCGTAGCCAAAGGCTTCGCTGCGAAGGCCTATCATCAACGTTTGCGCTATGGGCTTTAAAAATTCAGGAAAACAGATGCGATTACAGGGCAAGCACATACTCATCACCGCGGCCGGCCAAGGCATTGGCAAGGCCACGGTGTTGGCCATGGTGGCCGAAGGTGCAACCGTCTGGGCGACCGATGTCAATCCCGTTTTGCTAGAAGCTTTCAAGGGCATGGAACATATTCATACCGCCGTGCTGGACGTCATGGACAAAGCCGCTATCCAAGCGCAAGTGGCAGCCATGGACCGTATTGATGGGCTGTTTAACTGCGCTGGCTACGTGCACAGCGGCACCGCTTTGACGGCCACCGACGACGACTGGAACATGGCGTTCAACCTGAATGCGCGCTCGCAGTTTTGGGCGATTCAAGCTGCCTTGCCCAAGATGATTGCGCAAGGCGGGGGCAGCATCATCAATATGTCAAGCGTGGCTTCTAGTATCAAAGGCTTGCCCAACCGCTTTGTGTATGGTGCCAGCAAAGCGGCCGTCATTGGCCTGACCAAAGCGGTGGCGGCAGACCATGTACGTCAAGGTATTCGTTGCAATGCGATTTGCCCCGGTACCGTCGACACCCCTTCGCTGCAAGACCGCATCAACAGCCAAGCCGATCCGGTGCAAGCCCGTAAAGACTTTATCGCTCGCCAACCCATGGGCCGCTTGGCGCAGGCTCACGAAATCGCGCCCATCGTGGTGTTTTTGGCCAGTGACGAATCGCAATTCACTACCGGTCAAGCCTACTCGGTTGACGGCGGCATGACCATTTGATCTTCAAAGGAATACAGATGAATCAACTCGATATGCAAGGCCGTCATGCGGTGGTGACGGGCGGCGCAAGTGGCTTGGGTTTTGCCATGGTGGAGCGCTTGCTGCGTTCTGGCGCACAGGTCACGGTGTGGGACTATGACGCAGCTGGCATGGCCAAGGCCGAAGCCGAGTTCAAACAAGCCGTGCCTGGCGCGGTGGTGCATAGTGTGAAAGTGGATTTGACCCAGCACGCTGAAGTGGTGGCGGCGGTCAAGCAAAGCATTGGGTTTGCGCCTGTGGATGCCTTGGTCAACAGCGCTGGTATTTCTGGCCCGAACATGAAATCATGGGACTACCCACTGGCCGATTGGCACAAGGTGTTTGATATCAACGTCAACGGCTTGTACTACTGCTGCCGCGAACTGGCACCGCACATGAAAGCGCGTAACTATGGGCGCATTGTGAACATCGCTTCAGTGGCGGGCAAAGACGGCAACCCCAATGCCAGCGCCTACAGTGCCAGTAAAGCCGCTGTCATTGCGTTGACCAAATCGCTGGGCAAAGAACTGGCTGATACGGGTGTGCGTGTTAACTGCGTCACCCCCGCAGCGGTCAAAACCCCCATCTTTGACCAACTCACGCCTGAGCACATACAGTTCATGTTGAACAAAATACCCATGGGCCGCTTTGGCACCCCCGATGAAATTGCCGCCATGGTGGCTTGGTTGTGTACCGAAGATTGTTCGTTCTCGACTGGCGCGGTGTTCGATTTGTCGGGTGGTCGGTCCACCTATTGATTTTTTACAGGAGCAAAAATGAAACTTGTGCGCTATGGCCAAATGGGCCGCGAAAAACCCGGCCTCATTGACGCAGACGGCAAGTTGCGTGACTTAAGCCAAGTCATTGCCGACGTCACTCCCGAGCATTTAAGCGACAAGGCCTTGGCCAAACTTTCGCGCATCAAGACCGCTACGCTGCCTTTGGTCAGGGGCAAGCCTCGCATGGGTTGTCCCATCAGCCATGTGGGCAAATTCATCGCCATCGGTTTGAACTATGCCGACCACGCGGCTGAATCCAATATGCCTCTGCCCAAAGAGCCCATCGTGTTCATGAAGGCCAATAGCTGCGTACAAGGCCCCAATGACGACATCATGTTGCCCAAAGGCTCGGTCAAATCCGATTGGGAAGTCGAGTTGGGCGTGGTGATTGGCACCCGTGCCAGCTATGTGTCGCAAGCGCAAGCGCTGAACTATGTGGCGGGCTACTGCACCGTCAATGATGTGTCAGAGCGAGAGTACCAACTCGAGCGAGGCTTGACTTGGGACAAGGGCAAGGGTTGCGACACGTTTGGTCCCATTGGCCCTTGGCTGGTCACCCGCGATGAAGTGCCCCAGCCTCAGCGTTTGTCCATGTGGCTCGATGTCAACGGTGTTCGTATGCAAACCGGCAACACCAAAACCATGGTCTTCAATGTGGCTAAACTGGTTAGCTACGTCAGCCAGTTCATGACCTTGATGCCCGGTGACGTCATCACCACCGGCACCCCTCCAGGGGTCGGCATGGGCATGAAGAAGAACGGCAAACCCGCTCCCGTGTTCTTGAAAGCGGGTGACACCATGTCCTTGGGGATTCAGGGCTTGGGCGAGCAGCACCAAAAAGTGGTGGCTTACAAAAAGCATTGAAAAGGCATGATGTGAAAAAAGCGGTCCTTGTATTTCTCTCCTTGGTGCTGTTGCACGGGACCGCTGTCACCCAAACCCCGTCTGATCAGGCAGTGATACCGCAGGAGGTTTACAGGCAACCTGTGGCGGGCTTGACGGCTAAACAAAAGCAAGTCTTTTTGCATGGCGAGCGTGTCTTCACCAATTTTTGGATGGCGGTGAACAACCCCGTCATCCCTTTGGTGTGGGACTTGTCCCAGCCTGGGCCTGCAGGCGGCGAGTGGGGTCTGGGCCCCATGTTTTTGGCAACCAACTGCGCGGCTTGCCATCTGAATGCAGGACGCGGCAGGGCTTTAGACAACAGCACCAGCTTGGCGGTTCAACATGTGTTGCGCATTTCATTGCCGGGTGAGGGGCCGCATGGTTCGCCCAAACCTGACCCCAACTACGGCACGGACATTCAAATGTTTGACACCGTCACCCGCAAAGACCCCGAGGCGCGGGCCGGTGAAGCCGAGGTGTATATAGATTGGAGCGCCAAGGAATTTTCTTTTCCCGATGGTGAAACACTGGTGCTGCGCCAACCCAAGGTGCGCATTGAAAAGCTGAACTTTGGTCCATTGGCCGATGGCGTGATGATGTCGCTGCGTAACAGCCAAGCCATGGTGGGCATGGGTTACCTTGAGGCCATT
>CAMCWS010000049.1 GCA_945882755.1 Bordetella parapertussis
TGGTCAAACTCGGCGAACATATCGGCAGGCAATTTGCCCATGGTATTGACCAGCACATTCAAGCGACCGCGGTGGGCCATGCCAATCACCACTTCTTGCACACCTTTGATACCCGCCATGTGAATCAACTCATCCATGGCGGCGATAAAACTTTCACCACCCTCAAGAGAAAAGCGTTTTTGGCCCACGTATTTTGTATGCAAATAACGCTCCAAACCCTCGGCAGCGGTAAGGCGGTCGAGGATGTGCTTTTTCTTCTCAGCGCTGAAGGTGGGTTTGCTGCGGATACTTTCCAACTTTTGCTGCCACCAACGCTTTTGCGTCATGTCGGTGGTGTACATGTACTCGGCGCCCAAGGTGCCGCAGTAGGTTTCACGCAAGGCGTTGACCAATTCACGCAAGCTCATCCGGTCTTTGCCAAAGAAGGTGTTGCTGGTGTCGAACACGGTTTCTTGGTCGGCGTCGCCAAAACCATAAAACGAAGGCTCTAGCTCAGGGATGTTAGGTCGCTCGGTGCGCTGCAAGGGGTCGAGATTGGCCCAGCGTTGGCCCACATTACGGTAGGCGGCAATCAGCTGCTGCGCAGCGGTGCGCTTGCGCCCCATCTCGGCGTCGGCGCTGGCCATGACGACGCGGGTGCCGCCTTGTTTGGCGCGTTCGGCAAAAGCATTGACGACCGGCAAATGCGGCACATCTTTGGCGTTGCTGCCGTCGACGGCGGGAACATGTTGAAGCGCATCGAAATACTGACGCCAGCTGTCGGGCACGCTGCCGGGGTTGGCGAGGTAGTTTTCGTACATCTCTTCAACGTAGGGGGCGTTGCCCCCGAAGAGATAAGTGTTGCCTGCATAGGCTTGATAGACGGACGAACCCGTCTGCGATGAATCGCTCATGGCGCTGACCTCCGTTTCCCTGCAGGAAACATTAGCTTGGTTGAGGAACCCTCCACGACACGGCTGAACCGACTGGTGGATGCGACCCGGGGGTTCTCCCCTAGGTATGTGCAGGCATTGTGCCATTGATACCTGATAGTTTCACGACAAATGTGAAATATGTCGGTTTAAACCATCAAGCCAGTTGCTCTTTGATTTGATGCAAAGGCGTGGGGTCGTCGATGGTGGTCAAGTCGCCGGGGTCACGCTTTTCGCATACCGCTTGAATAGCTCGGCGCAGCAACTTACCGCTGCGGGTCTTGGGCAACAGACTCAAAAAAAGCACCCTTGAAGGCCTAGCCACAGCGCCCAGTTGGCTGTCCACCAATTTCATGATCTCACCCTCCAATTTCAAGCGCCCTGCTGCATCGCCCAAAGCCGAGGTGTCTTTGGCCACCACAAAAGCCATGGCCACCTGGCCTTTGAGCTGATCGGCCACGCCCACCACAGCCACCTCGGCGACATTCGGGTGGCTGGAAATGCTTTCTTCAATTTCGCGGGTACCCAAGCGGTGACCGGCGACGTTAATGACGTCGTCGGTTCGACCCAAAATGAAGAAATACCCATCTGCATCACGCACACCCCAGTCGAAGGTGGAATACAGCAGCTTTCCCGGAATGCTTTGCCAATAGGTTTTCACAAAGCGCTCATCGTCGCCCCACAGGGTTTGCAAGCAGCCCGGCGGCAAGGGGCCCTCGATGACCACCACGCCTTTTTGATCGGCGCCGTGCAAAGGCTCGCCGGTGTTTTCATCCACCAGCTTGACATCAAAACCGTACATGGGGATGCCAGGGCTGCCGTATTTGCTGGCCATGGGTTGCACACCGTTGGCCACTGTCAGGATGGGCCAGCCGGTTTGGGTTTGCCAGTAGTTGTCGATGATGGGCTTCTTTAAGCCATCGGCAATCCATTGCGCCGTGGGTTCGTCCAGCGGCTCACCCGCCAAATACAGGGCTTTCAGGCTGGAAATATCGTATTTGCTCAAAAGCGCTGGGTCTTGTTTTTTCAGCACCCGCACCGCCGTGGGTGCGCTGAACATATGGGTGACCTTGTACTTTTCGACCAACTGCCACCAAATGCCACCATCAGGTCGCGTGGGCAAGCCCTCGTACATGAGTGTGGCCATGCCGGCCAAGAGGGGGCCGTAAATGATGTAGCTGTGGCCCACCACCCAACCTATGTCGCTGGTGGAGAAATACACCTGCCCCGCTTGGCCTTCAAAAATATGCTGCATGCTGGCGGCCAAGGCCACTGCATAGCCGCCGGTGTCACGTTGCACACCCTTGGGCTTGCCGGTGGTACCCGATGTGTACAAGGTGTAAGAGGGGTGGCTGCTGTCCACCCATTCGCAGGGGACTTGGGCATGCAGGTGGGTTTGGCGCAAGGCTGCATAGTCGTGGTCGCGACCCGCCATCGCAGTGAAAGGCTCCAAACCTCGGTTGACCATCAGCACCGCCAAGGGCTTGTGCTGGCTGAGTTGAATGGCTTCGTCCAACAAAGGTTTGTAGGGCACGACCTTGCCGCCTCGTGAGCCTGCATCGGCACTGATGACCAATTTGGGCGAAGCGTCTTCGATGCGGGACGCCAAGGCATGCGCCGCAAAACCGCCAAACACCACCGAGTGGATAGCACCAATGCGCACACAGGCCAGCATGGCAAATGCCGCCTCGGCGATCATGGGCATGTAAATCAGCACCCTGTCACCCTTGCCCACGCCCAAGCTTTTCAGAATGGCCGCCATGCGCTGCACCTCGACGCTCAATTGGGCAAAGCTGTAGGTGACCTCGGTATTCGTTTCGGTGGAGACATAAATGAGCGCAGGTTTGTCGGCGTGCTGGGCCAAATGGCGGTCCACCGCGTTGTGGCACAAATTGGTTTGGCCCCCCAAGTACCAGTTGGCAAAGGGAGGATCAGCGTAGTCGCAAATTTGGGTGGGCGCTTGGTGCCAATCAATCAACTTGGCCTGCTCACCCCAAAAACCGTCGCGGTCGTCCAAGGACCGGCGGTAAAACGCTTCGTAGTTGCTCATTCTGTCTCCCCTTATGGGCTTTTTTTATTTGATCAAGGCTTGGACGTCTTTGAACAGCGGGTGTTCTGCGGTTCGCAGCCATTCGAACAACACCATCTCAGTGGTCACCAGTTCGGCACCGGCCCCCGCCAAGCGGTCGTAGGCGGCGTCGCGGTTGCGCTCGGTGCGTGAACTGCAGGCATCGGTCACCACCCACACCTCAAATCCGTCTTCGAGCAAGTCCAAAGCTGTTTGCAACACACAGACATGGGCTTCCACCCCTGCCAGCACCACGGCGTTGCGCTCAGGCGCAGCAGCAGCGGGTTTTTGCAGGTGCTTGGGCAGGCTGCGTGCATTGCCTGTGGGCGGCTTGGCGCTCACTTCAGGACGCAACCAATCCGTCAAACCTTCTTCACAAGCGCTGAACTGCATTTTGGCCAGTGTTTGCCTACACAGGGCTTTCATGGCGGCGGGCAAGCTGCCCAATTTCGTTGGGTTTTGCTCGGTTCCCCACACAGGCACGCCCAACAGCTGGGCAGCATGTGCCAGTCGCATGGCGTTGTCCACGCAAGCTTGGCCCTCGAACATGGCGGGCAGCAGCCTGTCTTGGTAATCGATCAAGACCAGTTGGCTGTCGTCTGCGTCCATCAGCATGGCTTAAATCCTCACCACCACACGACCACGCACCTGACCGGCCATAAGTGCTTGGGCTTTCTCGGCAGCGTGGTCCAAATCGACCTCTTCAATCATGCTTTCCAGCTTGGCAATGTCCAAATCGGTGGCCAATCGGTCCCAGGCCTGCTGGCGCAGCGCCAAAGGCGCCATCACCGAGTCCACGCCGATCAAGCGCACATTGCGCAAGATGAAGGGCATGACGGTGGTCGGCAGATCGAACCCTTGCGCCAAACCACAAGCCGCCACTGCGCCGCCATAACGTGTTTGCGCCAAGGCATTGGCCAAGGTGTGCGAGCCCACCGCGTCCACCACGCCAGCCCAGCGTTCTTTTTGGAGGGGTTTGCCAGCGGCAGACAACTCTGCGCGGTCGATCAAACTGTGCGCACCCAAGCTTTTTAAATAAGCTTCCTCGCTGGTTTTGCCGGTGGCGGCCACCACTTGGTAGCCCAGTTTGGCCAACAAGGCAATCGCCACACTGCCCACGCCGCCGGTGGCACCGGTCACCAAAATCTCACCACTGCCGGGCTTGACGCCTTGCTGCTCCAAGGCCATGACGCACAACATGGCGGTGTAACCAGCGGTTCCAATCGCCATGGCTTGGCGAGGGGTGAAAGCTTGGGGCAGTTTCACCAGCCAATCGCCTTTGAGGCGAGCTTGCTCGGCCAGACAGCCCCAGTGGGTTTCGCCCACGCCCCAGCCGTTGTGCACAAAGCTGTCGCCCGCTTTCCAATTCGGATGGCTCGATGACATGACGGTGCCAGCACCATCAATGCCCGCCACCATGGGCCAAACCCGCACCACGGGGCTTTTGTTGGTGCAGGCCAGGCCGTCTTTGTAGTTCAGGGTGGAATACGCCACCTTCACATGGACATCGCCTTCAGGCAGGCGGCTTTCGTCCACGGACTGGACGGATGCTTGGAAAGTGGGTTCTTTTTCGAGTAACAGTGCACGGAACATGGTTTTCCTTAAAGGTTTTAAGTTAAGAATCGGGCCATTGTCCTTCAAAGCCATTTGCGGACAGCTTCTAGCAAAACGGCATTGATACGGGTTTGCCATCCAGGAGCGGAATTGGCCAAATGTGTAAGCGCCACTGGCTAAAGGAAACCCCTTTGCTTACACGGTTATGATGCCCCCCATGTTGAAACACCTGCTGTCACTGTCCATGCTTTGCGTTTTGGGGGCCCATGCCGCGCCCAACAACGCCGCGCATGACGATCTTGACTTGCTGCTGATTCAGCGCGGCGTGGTTCAGGCCATGGTCGATGTCGGCCAAAACGTTGGCTCGCAAGCCTCCGACTTGGTGGTCAACGCCATGGGTTATTTGGGCGTGCCCTACCGCCGTGGCGGCACCGGCATCCAAGGGTTTGACTGCAGCGGTTTTGTGCAAGCCATGTATGAAAAAACCTTAGGCTTGGTTTTGCCGCACAACGCCAAGGCGCAAGCTGCTGTAACCAAAAAAATTGATAAATCTGAACTTCAGCCTGGCGATTTGGTGTTTTTTAATACCTTGCGCCGCGCCTTCAGCCATGTCGGTATCTATATTGGTGATGGCAAGTTCATTCACTCGCCACGCCCAGGCGGTGAAGTCCGCATTGAAGACATGCGCGAAAGCTACTGGGTCAAGCGCTTTAACGGCGCACGTCGGGTCAATACCGAGATGGCCCGCGCGGATTCCAACGCCGCTTTGCGCTAAGCTCAAGCCAGAGTTTGTCGGTTTCTACGAAGCCGAACCATTTTGATTGACCCTTTTTCAGAGTAGCGCCATGTCTGAACCGCTTTTGATCGCCCGCCATGCCACCGCAGAGTGCTTTTTACTGCCCCAACTCGCCAACCGCCACGGCCTGATCACCGGCGCCACCGGCTCGGGCAAAACCGTCACCTTGCAAACCATGGCGCAAAGCCTCTCGCGCATCGGCGTGCCGGTGTTCATGGCCGACGTCAAAGGCGACCTCACAGGTCTTAGCCAAACCGGCAAGCTGAGCGACAAAATGGCTGCCATCCTGAAAGAGCGCGGTTTGGACACACCCGCTTTTGCGCCCTGCCCCACCACCTTGTGGGATGTGTTTGGCGAGCAAGGCCACCCCGTCCGCGCCACCGTCAGCGATATGGGCCCGCTGCTCTTGGGGCGCATGCTCAACTTGAACGACACCCAAGAAGGGGTGTTGAACCTGGTGTTCAAAATCGCTGACGACCGCGGCATGTTGCTGTTGGACCTGAAAGACCTGCGGGCCATGCTGCAGTATGTGGGCGACAACGCCAAAGAATTTACCACCGAGTACGGCAATGTCAGCGCCGCCAGCATTGGAGCCATCCAACGTGGCCTGATGCAAATCGAGCAGCAAGGCGGTGACAAATTCTTTGGCGAGCCCATGCTCGACATCCACGACTTCATGCAAACCGATGGCAATGGCCACGGCATGGTCAACATCTTGGCGGCCGACAAGCTGATGAACTCGCCGCGCTTGTACGCCACGTTTTTGCTGTGGATGTTGTCTGAGTTGTTCGAACAACTGCCCGAAATTGGCGACCCCGATAAGCCCAAGCTGGTGTTCTTTTTTGACGAAGCGCATTTGCTGTTCAACGAAGCGCCCAAGGCCTTGATCGAGCGCATCGAGTTGGTGGTGCGTTTGGTGCGCTCCAAAGGTGTGGGTGTGTATTTCGTCACCCAAAACCCGCTGGACATTCCCGACAGCGTGCTGGCGCAGCTTGGCAACCGGGTGCAACACGTGCTGCGGGCTTTCACACCCCGCGACCAAAAAGCCGTGGCTGCCACCGCGCAAACCATGCGCCCGAAAAAAGGCTTGGACATTGAAGCCGCCATCACCGATTTGGCGGTGGGCGAAGCGCTGGTCAGTTTGCTAGATGCCAAAGGCCGTCCAAGTGAAACCGAACGTGTTTATGTACTGCCCCCAGCCAGTCAGCTTGGACCCATCACCGCCGCGCAACGCCAAGCCTTGTTGCAAAGCTCGCTGGTGGCGGGGGTGTATGAAAAGACGGTGGACCGCGAATCTGCCTACGAAATGATCAAAGGGCGAGCTCCCGCCATGGACGATAACGCGGTGCAACAAACCAAAGCGCAAATCAAAACCGCGCAAAGCGAGGAAGGTGGCGGCTTGATGGCTGGTGTCTCGGATATGCTGTTTGGCAGCTCTGGACCCAGAGGTGGCAAACGCGATGGCGTGGCGCAGTTGGTGGTGAAAAGCGCTGTTCGCACCGTGGGTTCAGCCATTGGCCGCGAAATTGTGCGCGGCGTTTTAGGAAGTTTGCTGGGCGGCGGCGGCCGCAGGAGATAAACATGAAGCTCAACGATGCCCCCATGACAACGACGGGCCCTTATGACCAAGCGTTTCTAGAAGCGCATTGGATGCCCTTCACCGGCAACCGCAACTTCAAAGCCAAGCCGCGCTTGATCGCCAGCGCTAAGGGCGTGTATTACACCGATGTGGACGGGCGGCAAATTTTGGACGGCTTGTCAGGACTGTGGTGTTGTGGCTTGGGCCATGCGCGGCCCGAGTTGGTCGAAGCAGCCGCTAAGCAAATGGCGACGCTGGACTATTCCCCTGCGTTTCAACACGGTCACGCCAAGTCTTTCGAATTGGCCAACCGCTTGAAAGCCCTCACGCCCAATGGCCTCGACTATGTGTTTTTCACTGGCTCGGGCTCAGAGGCCGCAGACACCTCTTTGAAAATGGCGCGGGCCTATTGGCGAGCCAAAGGCATGGGCAGCAAAACTCGCTTTATTGGCCGAGAAAAAGGCTACCACGGCGTGAACTTTGGCGGCATTTCGGTGGGCGGCATGCCCGGCAACCGCAAAACCTTTGGCCAAGGGGTGGAAGCCGATCACCTGCCCCATACCCAGTTGCCCGAAAACGCCTTCTCTAAAGGCATGCCCACGCATGGTGTGCATTTGGCTGAAGAGTTGCTGCGCCTCATTGCATTGCACGATGCCTCCAATATTGCAGCCGTCATCATCGAACCCTTCTCGGGGTCGTCAGGCGTGGTCATCCCGCCGGTGGGCTATTTGCAGCGCATACGCGAGATTTGCACCGCCCACAACATCTTGCTGATTTTTGACGAGGTCATCACCGGCTTTGGCCGCTGTGGCAGCTACACCGGCGCAGAGTCCTTTGGCGTCACACCCGACATCATGAACGTGGCCAAGCAAATCACCAATGGCACCCAGCCCTTGGGTGCGGTGCTGGCCAACGCGGACATTTACAACACCTTCATGGCGCAAGGCGGCCCCGAATACATGCTGGAGTTCGCCCACGGCTACACCTACTCGGCCCACCCCGTGGCTTGTGCGGTGGGATTGGCCGCATTGGACGTGCTGGTGAAAGAAGACATGCTGTCGCGGGTAAATGCTTTAGCGCCCTACTTTGAGGCGGCGGTTCACAGCTTGAAAGGTGTGCGACATGTCACCGATATACGCAACTACGGTTTGGCTGCTGGTTTCACGCTAGAGGCCGTTCCTGGCGAACCCGCCAAACGCCCTTACGAAGTTGCCATGAAATGCTGGGACAAAGGCTTTTATGTCCGCTACGGCGGCGACACGATTCAGCTCGCCCCGCCCTTCATCATGGAGAGGCACCAAATCGACAGTTTGGTTCAAGCCCTGGGTGAAGCCTTGCAAGAAACCCACTGATCGCCCTCATGCTCACCCAGCTCATCTACATCAGCCGCGCAGTCGGTCCGCAGACCACCACCGTCACCAGCCAAATTTTGGAAACAGCGAGGGCGTTTAATAAGTCGCACAACCTAACGGGGGTGCTGTGCCAAGGCAAAGGTTTGTATGTGCAAGTGCTGGAAGGTGAGCGCAGTGTGGTCAACAGCCTTTACCGCCGCATAGCAGCCGACAGCCGTCATGTGGATGCGGAAATCGTTCTTTTCGGAGAAATTAAAAACAGGCAATTCAAAGAATGGTCCATGGCGCTGGTCAACCTGAGCATAGACGACCCCATGGTGACCATGAAGCACCCCGAGTTTGACCCCTACTCCGCCGACAGTCGCGCCATCATAGGTTTGATCGCCGAATTGCTCTCATCGAGTTCGGCGATTCAAAACCCAGGCTAAAGCCGATTTATTTGTTGCGGAAATTGTCGTGACAGTTTTTGCAAGTACCGCCTGTTGCAGAGACCGCAGCTTTCAGGTCGTCTAACTTGCCGGTTTTGGCAGCAGCGCCCAGCTTGACCACCTCGGCTTGCATTTTGTCTGCCGCGTCTTTGAACTTGGCGTTGTCGCTCCACACCTCGGGCTTGGCTTTGGTGTTGCCGCCTTGGTCGGTGCCTTCCCCAAATGCGGTCCAAGGCAATTTGGCCATGAATTCCACTACTGCAGCGTTATCGGCTGCCACCTTGGCGTCATAGGGGATTTTTCCCTGCGCCATACCGGCCAAACGGCTGAAATGGGTGCCCATGACCGACAAACTGCTTTGGCGGTATTTGATGGCGTCTTCGGGTTTGGCAAACTGCGCTTGGGCAGGAGAGAAAGTGAAACTGCCGATGAGTAAGATCGAAGCAAGAGAAAGAAATTTCATGAAAGGCCCCTTTGAAAATGTCAGAACAGTTTAGCGTGAAGGTGTGGGACTTACCCACGCGGGTTTTCCATTGGAGTTTGTTGTTGGCTGTCTTCGGCTCGTTTTACGCCGTGTGGATTGCCGAAGACATGGTTTTGCACAGCCGCTTTGGCTATGCGGTGCTGGCGCTGTGCCTGTTTCGCTTGGTGTGGGGCGTGGTCGGCGGCCATTGGTCGCGCTTTGCGTCCTTTGTACCTTCATGGCGTCAAACCCGCGCTTATGTGTCGTCCTCGCAACCCATGGAAGCACAACCTGGCCACAACCCTTTAGGTGCGTGGTCGGTGTATGCGTTTTTGCTGTTGTTGCTTTTGCAAGTGGGCAGCGGCATGGGCAGCGATGACGATGTGGTTTTCAGCGGCCCGCTCACACCGTTGTTGCCCTCGGAATGGGTGTCTTGGTTCACTTTTTACCACGCAGATGTGGGCAAAACGGTGTTGATGGTGTTGATCCTGATTCACATTGCAGCGGTGCTTTATTACACCTTGGTGAAACGTCAAGCCTTGATTCAAACTATGTGGCATGGTGTGCGGCAACTGCCTGTGGATGTTGTGGCGTCTGTGGATACATGGCCTAGGCGTTTGGGGGCTTTGCTGATCGTCAGTGTTATCGCTTTGGGAATCGCTGCTTTGCTGCAGCTTTTGCCAGCTTAACCCCTGCGTCATTGCAAAGTGCCGTCATTGCGATCGTAGCGAAGCAATCCTTGCCTCGTGAGGTGCGGGTCGAGGCCGAGCCTGCGGTACGTGCCGAGGGATTGCTTCGATCCTGACGGGAGTTTGCTTCGGCCTACGGCCTCGCAATGACCATCAGCCGCAAGTCATCAGGCTTTTTCCAAATGGGCATGCAAACCCCTGCGCGGCGAGGGCCCCACCTGAGGCGCATAGCCCAAGCGGGTCCACATTTGCACCGTGTCTGCGCCGTCCTTACCGCCCAATAGTTGGTGAATGGCTTTGAAGTTCTGCACTTGCTCGGGGTACTCCTGCAGGGCCTGCGACAAAGGGTGCATACGCAAGCCCAAGGCGGTGGCAGCAAGCTGCAAACGCACATAAGCGCGGCCACACAACATTTGGGTTGTGCGGCTGTTGTCCGAGGTGCTGAGCCACACACAGGCGGGTGTAGTCGCCATTTTTTCGTTGAAATCGCTGATTTGCCCTTTGATGGCCGAGCTGTCAGGCTCTGAAGGCTTGCTGCGATCAAACAAGCCGAGTGCCACCAAACTACGAACCATCGGTGCGTTGATCGAAATCCCGTCTCGGTGCTGAGCAATTTCTTGCGGACCAACCCGCAACACTTTGTACGACTCCAGCAAGGTGCGTGGGGTTTGCATCTCGATACGCCAAGCGTCCATGGCGATTTGCCGGTGTTGCTGCATGCTGGCCTCGTCCGCCGTTACCAAGCCAAACTTCACAGGTAAGCCTTTCACACTGTCGGCCAAGGCCTGGCGAGCATCTGCGTTGGGGATGCGGTTGTCATAAGTACCGCGGTGGGTATGACGATGAAAGATCTGCGCAAACAAGGGGTCTGCTTTAACGGCATCGTCCTTGACAAGGCGAATGCTGACGGTGGGTCGGCCATCGGGTGCCTTGGCGTCGAATTCGCCCTCAGGGAACAGGGTGGTCTCTGCACGGTAGCCTCTTTGTTTGGCAGCCATGTCGAGCAACTCCAGAAATGTCCCTTGGCTGATGACAAGCTGGCGCGACCGTGGATCGGTTTCGGGCAACAAGCGCTGCAGGTCCATGCGCAGCACGATGGTCTCTGGCGTGTCCAGATTCACCAACCAAGACTGCAAATTGTGGGCGTGGGGGGCTAACAAAGCGTGGGACAGCGCCCAGCGACGAATATCCAAATCATTTGCCGGCGGCTGCCAAGCTGCAATAGCCTCGGGCGGCAAAGCACTGCTGCAGCCAGGCAGGCTGCTGAGGGTGGCTGCGGCGATCATGCCACCCCCTGCGATACGTAAAAATTGGCGTTTATTCATGCTTTTCTCATTTGGAATCGTTGCGGATGAGTGCATTGTGTTTAAACAAGCGTCATTGCACAATTGCATAAATTTAAGCCACAGATATGCAAACATGAATAGCAAAAATTTCAACTGGTCTTTGATCCCTTCGTTTTTGGCTGCCTTGGAACACGGCAGCCTGCTTGGCGCCGCACGGGCCACAGGGGTCAGTCAACCCACCTTGGGGCGGCATATTGCCGAGTTGGAACAACAGTTGAATGTGCTGCTTTTTGAGCGCACAGGGCGCGGTTTGCAAGCCACGCCTAACGCCTTGGCATTGGCCGAGGCCGCCCAAACCATGCAAAGCGGCGCCGCCAGTTTTTCGCGCTTGGCCAGTGGCAGCACCGCCAGTTTGCAGGGCGTGGTTCGCATCACCGCCAGCCAACCGGTGGCGTGCTTTTTATTGCCGCCCATCTTGGCAAACATGCGACAGGCCTTGCCCGAGGTGACGGTCGCGCTGGTGGTCAGCAACGATGTCAGCAATTTGTTGCGCCGAGAAGCCGATATTGCTCTGCGCATGGTGCGCCCCGAGCAAAGCAGCCTGATTGCCAAGCGCATTGGCAACATCACGATTCAGGCCTGCGCACAAAACGGCTATCTTCATCGCACAGGCATTCCGCAGCAAGCAGACGATTTGCGTGACCACGAATTGATCGCCGGTGACCGCACCAACGATATTGACATGGGCTTTGAAGCCCTGGGTTTTAATGTCAAACATCTGCGCTTTGCTTTGCGCAGTGACGACTTGATCGCCCAATGGGCGGCGGTCAAGGCCGGTTTGGGTGTGGGTTTTATGGCCGATTATTTACTCAGAGCAGAGCCATCGGTTCAAGCCTTATTACCCGCCTTGGAACTACCCCAATTTCCCGTATGGCTGACCGTTCACCAAGAGCTGCAAACCAGCGCTCGCATACGAGCCGTCTACGATTTTTTGGCTTCAGAGGTAGCCCAATCTCTGTCATAACGGTCAGGGCTTTCTGGCTGAGCAATTTCAAACCACGCGGTTTTGCGGCGTGTTGGCAACAAAGGCTTCGATGTTGTCGATCAATTGGTCCGCCAAAAACTGCATGGCTTGCTGTGAGGCCCATGCCACGTGCGGCGTCAAAATAAAGTTGGGTGAGCGAATTTCCAATAACGGGTTGCCGTTTTTGGGTGGCTCTTGACTCAAGACGTCAAAGCCTGCACCCGCAATCACGCCAGTTTGTAAAGCTGTTTTCAAGGCCTCCTCGTCCACCAAACCACCTCGGGAGGTGTTGATCAGCAGAGCACTGCGTTTCATTTGTTGCAACTGCGCCATGCCAATGAAATGGCGCGAGGCAGGCGTCAAGGGACAGTGCAAGGAAATGATGTCCGATTCGGCAAACACCTGCTCAGGTGGCACAAAGTCGACCCCAGCAGCTTTGGGTGGCGCATGATCGGCAAACAAGACCTTCATGCCCAAGGCGCGGGCGATCTGCGCTGTGGCTTGGCCCAGCACACCTTCACCAAAAATGCCTAAAGTGCTGCCGTGCAAGTCGCGTATGGGGTAATCGAAAAAGCAAAATTGCTCCTCTTTCTGCCAACGACCGTTCAGAACATCTTCACGGTAAGCCATGAGGTTACGACGCAAAGCAAAAATCAATGCGAAAGCGTGTTCAGGCACGGTATGTACTGCGTAGTTGCGGATATTGACCAAGGCCACGCCGCGTTCGCGGCACGCGTCGACATCGATCACGTCATAGCCGGTGGCGGCCATGGCAATCAGCTTGAGCTTGGGCAGTTGAGCAAGAGTGTCGCGGCGGATCGGCACCTTGTTGGTGATGGCCACGGTAGCGTCTTGCAAACGCTGCACTACTTGGTCAGGGTGGGTCTGCACATGCTCAGTCCAAGCATGTGCAAACGAAGGTGCTCGCAGCTCAGCCCTTAACGACTGCCTGTCCAGAAAAACTATGTTTTGCATGCTCATCCTTGTTGAAGACTGGCGCACCCAAACCTGAGGGTGCGGCGTGCTTGCGCCAATAGTTGCCCGCTGCTGCAGAACCACTGCCAGGTTGCAGCGCAACGCCGCAGTCGAGCATAGCCATTTCAGCACCATTGATGGCAGCCATCAAATGCACCTCGTTCATATCGCCGAGGTGTCCGATGCGAAACAGCTTACCAGCGACTTTTGACAAACCGCCTCCTAAAGACAAGTTATAGCGACGGTAGGCGCGGGCAATCACATCGCCACCTGCAACACCTTGAGGCAACATCACGGCGGTGACGGTGTCCGAATGCCACTTGGCTTCTGCGGCACACAATTTAAGTTGCCAACCTTGGGTAACTGCAGCGCGAACCCCTTCTGCCAGGTAATGGTGGCGGGCAAACACATTGTCCAAGCCTTCCTCATGGAGCATTTTCATGGACTCGATCAGCCCATACATCAATGGCAAAGCCGGGGTATAAGGGAAATAGCCGGTGGCATTGCTTTGCAACATATCTTGCAAATCAAAGTAGGCGCGTTTGAGTTTCGCTGTTTTGTGCATCGCCAATGCTTTGTCGCTGGCGCACAAAATACCCAAACCTGCAGGCAGCATCAAGCCCTTTTGCGAGCCACTGACCGCCATGTCAACCGCCCAATCGTCAAAGCGAAAATCGATACAACCCAAGGATGAGACGCAATCGACAAACAATAGCGCCGGGTGAGATGCATCATCCAAAGCTTCACGCACACCAGCAATGTCAGAGGTGACACCAGTAGCGGTTTCGTTGTGGCAAGCCAAGACCGCTTTGAAACTGTGCTGAGTATCGTTTTTCAAAATATCTGCAAACTGTTGCAGCGGAACGCCCGTACCCCATTCACATTCGACGATATGCACATCCAGCCCCAAGCGCTGACACATATCAATCCACAAGTGGCTGAACTGACCAAAGCGTGCGGCAAGTACTTTGTCGCCGGGCGACAAAGTGTTGGTCAATGCCGCCTCCCAGCATCCAGTGCCTGAGGAAGGAAAGATGAAGGGCGTGCCATTTTTGGACCGAAAAATTTCCTTCAAACCCGCCATGATGGTGTGCGTGAGTTGTGGGAAATTTGGGGAACGATGGTCTTCCATGGACACCATCATGGCGCGTTGAATGCGCTCTGGCACGTTGGTAGGACCGGGGACAAATAAGAAGTTACGACCAGCCATGGGAAACCCTTTCAATGGTTAAAGATAAAAGTTTTCTCGCCGAAAAAAAGTTAACTGCAAGTTCATGGATGCAAAACGCTATCGCCATAAACAGGAAACGGTTCCACCAACTCAGCCACCTTTTGGCGCACTGCCGCGATACGCGCAGCATCCTCTGGCGCCTCCAGCACATCGGCCATCAAATGCGCAGTCCTGCGAACCTCCTCAGGACCAAAACCGCGTGTGGTCATGGCAGGCGTTCCCAAACGAATACCGCTGGTGACCATGGGTTTTTCAGGGTCGTTAGGGATGCCGTTTTTATTGCAGGTGATATGCGCTTGGCCCAAAGCCAGCTCAGCGGCCTTGCCGGTGATGCCCTTGGCGCGTAAATCCACCAACATCACATGACTTTCAGTGCGGCCACTGACAATGCGGAACCCGCGCTCGACCAAAGTTTTGGCCAGGGTATCTGCATTCACCAAGACCTGTTGCTGGTAGGCTTTGAACGCCGGTTGCAAGGCTTCATGAAAAGCGGTGGCTTTGCCTGCAATCACATGCATCAAAGGGCCGCCCTGCAAACCTGGGAAAACGGCGCTGTTGATTTTTTTCGCCATCTCTTCGCTGTTGGTCAAAATGATGCCGCCGCGAGGGCCACGCAAACTCTTGTGTGTGGTGGAGGTCACGACATCGGCATAAGGCATGGGGTTGGGATAGACCCCGCCAGCGATCAAGCCGGAGTAGTGGGCCATGTCGACCAGCAGATAAGCGCCAATGCTCTTGGCGACTTGTGCGAACTTTTCCCAATCGATTTTGAGCGAATAGGCTGACGCGCCGGCAATGATGAGTTTGGGCTTGTGGGTGTGAGCCATGCGCTCCATCGCGTCATAGTCGATCTCTTCAGCTGTATTCAACCCATAACTGACCACATTGAACCATTTGCCACTCATGTTCAGGTGCATGCCATGCGTCAAGTGACCGCCTTCTGCCAAGCTCATGCCCATGATGGTGTCGCCGGGTTGCAGCAGCGCCAAAAAAACGGCTTGATTGGCTTGCGAACCCGAATTGGCTTGAACGTTCACAAACTGAGCGCCATAGAGTTCTTTGAGCCGGTCAATACAAAGCTGCTCAACCATGTCGACAAATTCGCAACCGCCGTAATAACGCTTGCCTGGATAACCTTCGGCATATTTGTTGGTCAAAACAGAGCCCTGCATCCGCATCACAGCTGGGCTGGTGTAGTTTTCAGAAGCAATCAACTCAATGTGCTGTTCCTGCCGATGCGCTTCTTTCAACACGGCCGCCCACAGCTGAGGATCGCTTTGAGAAATATCAGATTGCGCAGCAAACGCCATGCGTGCAGGGGTGACTTTGTTCAACATAAATG
>CAMCWS010000050.1 GCA_945882755.1 Bordetella parapertussis
AGCGGGGTTGGCGTATTTGGAATTGATGACTTCGCCTTGCTCGGTGAGGCGGATTTGCCCACGCACCGTGCCAGGGGGTTGCGCCAAAATCGCGTCGTAGCTGGGACCACCGCCGCGCCCCACGGTGCCGCCTCGGCCATGGAACAAACGCAAGGTGATGCCGTGTTCCGCCTCTAAAGCTTGGAAGACATTCACCAAGGCCAACTCGGTTTGGTAAAGCGACCAGTTGCTGGTGAAAATGCCACCGTCTTTGTTGCTGTCCGA
Source organism: Bordetella parapertussis (assembly GCA_945882755.1). Lineage (GTDB taxonomy): Bacteria > Pseudomonadota > Gammaproteobacteria > Burkholderiales > Burkholderiaceae_C > Limnohabitans. The sequence goes on from CAMCWS010000050.1 coordinate 265, forward strand.
GTAGCCCAGCATGATGTCTTGCTCGCTGCTGCTGCGTTTCACCATGGCCGCAATGCCTGGCAAGGCGTAGTAGCCGCGCATGATGTGCGGCGCTTGTTGCAGGTCTTCGATGGTTTCAAACAAAGGCGACACGATGAGCTCTGCCAACGCATCGTTGCTCAAGCTGCCGTGCAGCAAGCCTGTCTCTTTTTGCAGCACCAACACTTCCAGCAAGTCGCTCACGCTCTCGGTGTGGCTGATGATGGCGTGACGAATCGCTTGCGGGCCAAAGTCGTGACGGATTTGCCGCGCAGTTTCAAAGATGCGCAACTCGGACACGCTGTGGGCGCTGTAAGCATGGTGTGGGATGCGCAGGGGGCGTGGGTCGTTCAACACCTGCATCAATAAGGCTTGCCGTGCTGCTTCATCCAGCTTGGCGTAATGTGATTCGATGCCAGCCACTTTCAGCAATTCGGCGACCACCAGTTCGTGTTGGTCCGAGCTTTGGCGTAAATCGACCGTGGCCAAATGAAAGCCAAATACCTGCACCGCCCGCATCAGGGGGCGAAGGCGTGGGATGGCCAAAGCTTGGGCGTGTTGCGCGGTGAGGGCTTCGTCCAAGGTGCGTAAATCGGTCAGCAAGCTGTCGGCATCGGGGTAGGGGTTTTGCGGCGCCAAGGCGTGGCGAGCGGCTTCTTTGCCTGTCAACTGCGTCAGCGTGGCAGCCAGTCGTGCATACATGAAGGTGAGGCTACGCCTGTAAGGCTCGTCTTGGCGATGCGCATTGGTGTCGGGTGATGAAGCGGCCAAGGCTTGCAATGCAGGGGGCACACCGACCAGCATTGCCGAGGTGGACAACTCGCTGCCAAGCGAATGGATTTCTGTCAGGTAGTGGCGCAGTGCCACCTCGCTTTGGCGCTGCAAAGCGTATTGCAAGGTGTCAGCGTTGACATTGGGGTTACCGTCGCGGTCGCCGCCCATCCATTGGCCCATGCGGAAAAATGGCGCAATGGCTTGGCCGCCCAGGTCGGCTTCCAAGTCGGCATAGAGCTTGGGAATTTCAGACAAAAAAGTGGACTCGTAATAGCCCATGGCATTCTCAATCTCATCGGCCACGGTGAGTTTGGTGAAACGCAGCAAACGGGTTTGCCACAGTTGCAACACACGTGCCCGCACTTGGGCTTCAATCAGCGCCATGGTTCGCGTGGTGGTGGCGTCCAGCGGACGGGAAGTGATGGCGTCACGCTCTTGCAAACTGTGGGCAATGCCACGCTCGGCGTCCAAAATGCTTTTGCGTTGAACCTCGGTGGGGTGGGCGGTCAGCACAGGTGAAATATGTGCATTAGCCAAGGCTTGAAGCACCGCCTTGGTGGTCCACCCAGCGGCTTTAAGCTTACTTAAGGCTTGAGCCACACTGCCTACTCTCACATCGCCTGCACGGTCGTGGATTTGTTGACGACGAATATGGTGTTGGTCTTCTGCCAAGTTGGCCAAGTGGCTGAAATAAGTAAAGGCGCGAATCACGCTCACCGCTTGCACGCTGGACAAGGAGGCCAATTTTTTCTTCAAGGCCTTGCCAGCCAAAGCGTCAGCATCGCGTCGAAATGCCACCGATAAGCGGCGAATTTGTTCAACCAAGCCAAACGCTGCCTCGCCTTCTTGTTCGCGAATGACATCGCCAAGAATCCGACCTAGCCAGCGGATGTCGTCCACCATGGGACGTTCTTGCTGATTTAATTGGGTGGTTCGTCTTGCGCTGGCAGGTGGTCTGGACATAAAAAATCAGTTGTGGCGAGGGAAAACCATGAGGAAGCCCATGCTAGCATTCAGCAGAGAAAACCCGTACACCCAGTCCCTATTTTGAGCACCGTTCACCTCACCATCGCCACCCGTGAGAGCCGTTTGGCTCTTTGGCAAGCCCACCATTTGCAAGACCTGCTGCAAGCGCGAGGTTGCGAAATCTCTATTTTGGGCATGACCACCCAAGGCGACCAAATCCTCGACCGTTCCCTCAGCAAAGTCGGCGGCAAGGGTTTGTTTGTCAAAGAACTCGAAGTGGCGTTGGAAGAAGGTCGAGCCGACTTGGCGGTTCATTCCCTCAAAGATGTGCCTATGGACATGCCCGAAGGCTTTGCGCTGGCTTGCGTGATGGAGCGTGAAGACCCGCGTGACGCTTGGGTGTCACCTCACTTCGCCACCCTGCAAGACCTGCCGCAAGGTGCGGTCGTGGGCACCTCCAGCTTGCGCCGCACGGTGTTGCTTCGCGCTTTGCGCCCCGATTTGCAAATCGAACCGCTGCGTGGCAATCTGGACACCCGCTTGCGCAAACTAGACGAAGGCCAGTACGCCGGGATTGTCTTGGCTGCAGCTGGTTTAAAGCGTCTAGGTTTGGCAGATCGAATCCGACATATTTTTTCTACCAGCGAGATGCTCCCCGCAGCTGGACAGGGTGCTTTGGGCATTGAAATCCGCAGTCAACGAGACGATGTGCGTAGTGTCTTGGCCCCCTTGGCAGACCACACCACTTGGCTGGCTGTGGCCGCAGAACGCTCCGTCAGTCGTGCCATGGGAGGGAGTTGCTCCATGCCTTTAGCGGCACACGCAACGCTTGACCAAGGTCAGTTGCGTATCGACGCCGCTTGGGGCAACCCAGACGATTTGCACGCTCCCCTTTTGCGCGCACACACCGAGGGTATGGCCTCCGATTTGGCGCAAGCTGAGCAACTGGGCTTGCAAGTAGCTGCCAAGCTGCGAGCGCAGGGCGCCGCGTAACTGCGCTGGCTGCTCCTCGTATGGTGCGTACCGCCAGATTGGCTCTTGACGTCATCCTTACCCGACCTGCTGCTGAAGGGCAGACTTGGGCTGTGGGTTTACGCAAAGCCGGACACCGCGTTCAAAATTGGCCCTTGATCGAGGTCAACCCCATGACCGATTTGATGCGCTTGCGTTCTGTACTTGATGCTTGGCATGGTTACCAAGCAGTGATGTTCGTCAGCCGTGCAGCCGTGACCAATGCTTTAGGCACCATCAAACCAAAAGCCGGATGGGGCATGACGCGCTGTTGGGCCACAGGGCCTGGCACCCGTCAGGCTTTGCGTGATGCAGGGGTGCCAGACACACTGATCGATTCTCCGCCGCCTGACGCAGCCCAGTTTGATACCGAATCACTATGGCCGGTGGTGCAAGCCAAGCTCCAGCCGCGCAAGCCGGTTTTGTTGTTGCGCGGCAGTGATGGCGACCAAGAAGACCCTAGCTCGCAAGGTTCTGGCCGCGATTGGTTGTTGCGGCAATTGGCCTTGAGCGGTGTTCATGTGGAAATTTTGTCGGTCTACCAGCGCTGTGTTCCGCGTTGGGACAACAACCGTTTGCAAGAGGCAAGTCAAGCCGCCCAAGACGGCAGTATTTGGTTGTTCAGCAGTTCCCAAGCCTTGGACAATTTGGCCAGCTTGCTGCCAGACCAAGATTGGGGCGCCACCCGCGCCATGGCCACGCATGAACGGATTGTGCAAACCGCCAAGGCCATGGGCATCGGGAAAGTGGTTTTTTGCAGACCCAGTCTGGGCGAAGTGCTTGCCTCATTAGAATTGATGGCATGAGCAGTGAGTCTGGACCAACGCAACTTAACCCTCCCCCCGCGGCCGGTCCTGAAACCTCACGTCCGCTTTGGCGCTCTTATGGGGGCAAATTGATGGGCTTGATTGCCTTGCTTGCCTTGGCACTGTCCATCATGCTGTGGCAAAAAATCAGTTTGATTCAAGAGCAATTGGCCAGACAAAGCGCGGATGCAGGACAACTTTCCATGCAAGCCAATAGCTTGGCCAAGAACGCGCAAGACTTGGCCAACGAAACCGCGGCCCGCGTGGCCATGCTCGATACCCGCTTGAGTGAAGTGGCATTGCAGCGTTCGCAACTGGAAGAGTTGATGCAAAGCCTGACACGCTCCAGAGATGAAAACATGGTGGTGGATATCGAGTCTGCGCTCAGTCTGGCGCAGCAGCAGGCCGAGCTCACCGGCAGTGTGCAACCCATGCTGGCGGCCTTGCACAGCGCCCAAAAACGCTTAAGCAAAGTAGCGCAGCCGCGTCTGGCACCGGTGCTGCGTGCTTTGCAAACCGATATCGACCGTATTCAGTCGGCCAGTGTCACCGATACCCCGAGCTTGCTTAACAAACTCGATGAGTTGGTGGTCTTGGTAGAAGAACTCCCCTTGCTCAATGCGGTGGGCGCCAACAGCCGCGCCGCACCCGCACCTAGTCAACCGATGGGCAATGTGTGGGAGCAGGCGTGGCGACAAGCGCAGTGGTCGGTACTGGCCAGCAGTGTGTGGGCAGAGCTCAGCAGTCTGGTGAGAGTCAGTCGCATCGACCAACCTGAGGCGGTGTTACTCACGCCGGAGCAGAGCTTTTTTGCCCGCGAAAATTTAAAGTTGCGTTTGCTCAATGCACGTTTGGGTTTATTGGCCAGGCAGACAACCGCCTCGCGAAACGATTTGCAATGGGCTGAACGCGATATGCGTCGCTTCTTTGATGTGACGGGTCGCAAAGGCATCACCGCCTTGTCTTTGCTCACCCAAACCCAAAACCAAATGCGGCAGTTTGATATGCCGCGTTTAGACCATTCGCTGGCAGCGCTGGCGACAGCGGCGGCAGGTCGCTGAGATGCGCTTGGCCCTGTGGCTTGTTGCTCTGTTTGCGGTTGCTGTGGCAGTGGCCTTGGGCTTGAGTCAACAAGCTGGCACGGTCACGGTGTTTGTGCCGCCCTACCGTGTCGACCTTTCTCTCAATTTGGTTTTGATCAGCTTGGCCTTGCTATTTGCCTTGGTGTACATGGCGCTTCGCAGCCTATTGGGTTTATGGGTACTGCCAGATCAGGCGAGGCGTTGGCGAGTGCAGCAACGCGAACGCAGCGCCCAATCGCTCATGCTCAACGCCCAAATCGGTTGGATGACAGGGCGTTATTTGCGGGCCCGTAAAGCCGCATTGCAAGGTTTGGCGCATGTTGAAGGCTTGCTTTCATCCGAAGATGGCGTTTCACCCAGCGCCAGTTTGCTGCTCATGCGCAGCGTCCTGCATTTGTTGGCCGCTGAAAGTGCGCATGTGCTGCGCGACGAAAAAGCGCGGGACGAGCATTTGCAGCAGGTCTTTCAGCCACACCCTGCTTTGAGTTCATCGCTGCGCAATGAGGTGCAAGATGCTGCACGCTTGAACGCCACGCGTTGGGCTTTGCACGACCGCGATGAGCGCAGCGCACACCAGTACCTTAGCCAATTGCCCCAGGGCACTGCGCGACGCACTTTGGCGCTGCGCTTGCGATTGAAAGCTGATCGCATGGGGCAAATGCATCTGCCCGCTTTGGACACCGCACGTTTGTTGGCCAAGCATGGCGCTTTTTCACCCAACGCCGCCAACAGTTTGATGCGCGGTTTGGCTTTGGCCAGCATGGACGACTGTCGGGATGCGCATCAGTTACAGGCCACTTGGCGTATCTTGCAATCTGCCGAGCGGTCCATGCCAGAGGTTGCTGTCTACGCGGCACGGCGTTTACTGAGCTTCAACGGTGAGGCCAACTTGGCTTTGCAATGGCTTTTGCCCGTGTGGGAAGCTCTCGCTGGTAACAGCGCAGAGCAAAGCGACAGCGCAGTGCGCCAACGTGTGGTGGAAGTGCTGGCGCAGGCCTTGCAAAGCTTGGTTCCTGACAGCGAGTGGTTGGCACGAGTGGAACAAGCGCGGTTGGCCAACCCGCGCAGCGTTGAGTTGCAGTACCTGAGCGGCATGGTGTGTTTGCGCCACAGCTTGTGGGGCAAGGCTCAGCAACTGCTTGAGCAAGCGGCACCACGTTTGCAGTCCAGCGAATTAAAACGCAGCGCTTGGCGGGCCTTGGCCGAACTGGCCGAACAAAAAGGCGATCAAGCGCAAGCGCTGGCGTGTTGGAAGCTGTCCGCCAGCGCTTGAACTGCAGTCTTAGGCCGTAGGGCGGTTGTCGTCAAACGGCATAGCCATCTGACGCAAATCGCGTTTGGTTTCTACCAATACCAAGGGACCTTCATCCATCACGATGGGGGCTGGACGTTCACGCGGAACATGCACCGGTTTGGGTTCAGCCGCAATGGATGCTTGCACCTGTGCGATGCGCTCGGGGTTGGAGTTCACCCACTCCAAGCCGCTGCCAGAAGCGACTTGCTGTAACTGCCCCATGGGCAGTTCGTAAGAGGCGATGCTGGGCATGCGGTGCTGCTGTGCTACCGGTGCAGTTGCTGCCACTGCGACAGGCGCAGGTGCTGCGGGTGACCAAGCGTTATCCACGGGGGCTGTGTTGGCATCTTCGGATTTTTCTGCGCGTGGCGCACGATCGCGGCCATAGCGGTCACGGTTGCGTCGTTCACGGCGCTCGTTGACACGCTCGCCGCCTTCGCTTGCCGCGGCAGAAGCGTCGGCCACAGTTTTCGGCTCAATACCATTTGCAGCGCTGGCAAGCGCATCTTCTGCCAATGGCATTTGCGCGTCGGCTGTGCCTGGGTTGTTGCGTTCACCACGACGGCCACGACCTCGGCGTCCGTCGGTTTTTTCCCGCGGTGCGCGTTCGCTGGTTTCGCCTGGGTTGACTGCCACAACGCCTGCCAAGGTGTTGGCTGGGACTTCTGTGGCCACAGCTTCTTGGCGACGCCGTCCGTCTGAACGATCGCCTCGGCCACGTCCGCGTCCACCTTCACGTCCACCTTCAGGGCGGTCACTGCGCGGGGAATCGGTCTTGGCTTCGTTGGCGCGGTCATCGCGGCCTTCGCCAGTCCGGCCTTCTGTGCTTGCGCGACGACCTTCACCACGGCGTTGACCACCACGGCGGTTGTCCCCGTTGCGGCCTTCCCCAGACCTACCTTCGCGGCGCTCGCCTGAGCGAGCCGGTTTGTCTTCTGTGGCGGGTTTGGCAGATTCGTTGGCAGGTTGGCTGCCAAACAAGTTTTTAAGCCATCCAAAAAAGCCTTTTTCAGCTGGCGCAGCAGCTGCGGAGCTGGGGCGTTTGGCTGCAGGTGTTGACGGTGCGGTCACTTCAGATTTGGCTGCACGCGGTTCGGCGTGTGGTGCGGGCAAATCGGGCAACACACCTTTGATGACCGGCGACTGTTTGTTGGTGGGCTCTTGCGAGCGACGCGTGACAGCGGTCGGGTCTTCGATCTCCTCGGCCATCTTGTAGCTGGCTTGGATGTTGTCCAAACGCGGGTCGTCGTGCTTCAAGCGCTCCAACTTGTAGTTCGGGGTTTCCAAACCTTTGTTGGGGATCAGCAGCACATTGGTGCGTTGTTGAATTTCAATTTTGGCGATTTCAGATCGTTTCTCATTCAACAAGAAAGAAGCCACTTCCACAGGCACTTGGGCATGTACCGCGGCGGTGTTGTCCTTCATGGACTCTTCTTGGATGATGCGCAAAATTTGCAGCGCCGAGCTTTCGGTGTCGCGCACATGGCCTGAACCACCGCAGCGTGGGCAGGGGATGGAAGCCCCCTCGCTCAATGCAGGGCGCAAGCGCTGACGGCTCATTTCCATCAAGCCAAATTTGCTGATGGTGCCGAACTGCACACGGGCGCGGTCTTGGCGCAGTGCGTCGCGCAAGCGGTTTTCCACTTCGCGGCGATTTTTCGACTCGTCCATGTCGATAAAGTCAATGACGATCAGGCCACCCAAATCGCGCAAGCGCATTTGACGCGCCACTTCATCGGCGGCTTCCAAGTTGGTGCGGGTGGCGGTCTCTTCGATATCGCCGCCTTTGATCGCACGAGCAGAGTTGACGTCCACCGACACCAAGGCCTCGGTGTGGTCAATCACAATTGCGCCGCCCGAGGGCAGGTTGACCGTGCGGGCATAAGCCGATTCAATTTGGTGCTCGATTTGAAAGCGCGAAAACAGCGGGGTTTCGTCGCGGTAGCGCTTCACACGGGCGGCATGCTCGGGCATGACGTGGGCCATGAACTGCTGCGCTTGGTCGTAGATGTCATCGGTGTCGATCAAGATGTCGCCGATGTCGTTGTTGAAGTAGTCGCGGATGGCGCGGATCACCAAGCTCGACTCTTGGTAAATCAGGAAAGCGCCTTTGGCACCACTGGCACCATCGATGGCGGCCCACAGCTTTAAGAGGTAGTTCAAGTCCCATTGCAACTCGGGGGCGCTGCGGCCAATGCCGGCGGTGCGGGCAATGATGGACATGCCATTGGGGTATTCCAACTGGTCCATGGCTTCTTTAAGCTCAGCACGGTCGTCACCCTCGATGCGGCGGCTGACGCCACCACCGCGAGGGTTGTTGGGCATCAGCACCACATAGCGGCCAGCCAATGAAATGAAGGTGGTGAGGGCCGCGCCTTTGTTGCCACGCTCTTCCTTTTCCACCTGGATCAGCATTTCCTGACCCTCTTTGATCACATCTTGGATGCGGGCTTGGGAAGCTGACACATTGCCCGAGAAGTATTGTTTGGAGATTTCTTTGAAAGGCAAAAAGCCATGACGCTCTTCACCGTAATCGACAAAACAAGCCTCTAGCGAGGGTTCGACGCGGGTGACCACGGCCTTGTAAATATTGCCTTTGCGCTGTTCGCGACCTTCAATTTCGATTTCGTAGTCGAGGAGCTTTTGTCCGTCGACGATAGCCAAGCGGCGCTCTTCGGCCTGGGTGGCATTGATAAGCATCCGTTTCATGATGCGTTCCTTTTCATAGCATTACAACAACACAGGTCCATGTCGGACCAACGATGCCGCAAGCCAATGCTGGAAAAAGAAACGGGAAACCGGACAGCTACAGGATTCGGCGCATCAGCGGCGCCGACGCTCCTGCGGAGGAGGGGTGGGCGTGATGCGAATACGAACAGGCTGGGCTTGGGGCACCAGTGGGTTCGAGGGAAAGCGGGTGCGGGCTTGTGAAGCGTTCATGGCTGGCGCTGGCAACAGCCAGGTCAGACAAAATTTCAACAAAACCATCACCAGATTCATGCTCATCTATCTCGCTGTGATCCTCTGACGGTTTAACGCAAACCGGCAGCTGGGGTATTTCGTTTCAAGGTTTTCCAAGGCATCGGCTCGGCTTGTGGTGCAGGGCAGACCGCAAAAGGCGGTTGGGCGTCCGGCGGCCACAATGGGCATCGACCTCTCAGTGCTGGTAGGACGTGCTCTAATCTCTTATTCAAATCAAGCACTTAGAACCTGGCACTGGTGAAGAACATTATAGACGCTGAAGCAAGTCCGGCCGCGGTCACCGTCCAGGCCCTGACAGTGGACGAGGAATCGGCCGGTCAACGCTTGGACAACTTCCTGATTCGCCACTTGAAGGGCGTGCCCAAAACCCATGTCTACCGCATCATCCGCACCGGCGAGGTGAGGGTCAACAAGGGCCGCGCCAGTGCAGAAACCCGCATCCAAACCGGCGATGTGGTGCGGGTGCCGCCGGTTCGCGTAGCCACCCCTGACGCCCATGCGCCGGTCGCCCCTGGGCGGGAATTCCCCCTTTTGATGGAAGACGAGCACTTGCTGGCCATCAACAAACCCGCTGGTGTCGCGGTGCATGGCGGCAGTGGCGTGAGTTTTGGCGTGATTGAGCAACTGCGCCAAGCCCGCCCGGGCGCTCGCATGTTGGAGTTGGTGCATCGCTTAGACCGCGAAACCTCGGGCGTGTTGCTGGTGGCCAAAAAACGCAGTGCGCTCACGCGCTTGCAAGACCAGTTCCGCGATCGCGAAACCGGCAAAACTTACCTTGCCTTGGTGCATGGCCAGTGGCCCTCTAATAAGAAAGTGATTGATCTGCCGCTTCAGCGCTATTTATTGCCTGACGGCGTGGGGGAGGGCGAACGCCGCGTACGTATCGCGGCGCTGACAGACCCCGGTGCGCAACGCGCCATCACTTTGGTACGTGTGGCACGTTTGGTGGGTGACTTCAGTTTGTTGGAAGTGACCATCAAAACCGGCCGCACCCACCAAATTCGGGTGCATCTGGCCAGCCAAGGCTACCCCATCGCGGGCGACGACAAATATGGCGACTTTAGCCTGAACAAGCGCTTGGCGGCGCTTGGCTTAAAGCGCATGTTCTTACACGCTTGGCGGTTACAGTTCATCCATCCCAGCTTGGGTAAACCGCAGACCTTGCAAGCCGATTTGCCTACCGAATTACAACAGTTTGTTGACCATGTCCAACCTCCACCGCCCGCGCCAATTTGACCTGATTGCTTTCGATTGGGACGGTACTTTGTACGACTCCACCCAAATCATCGTGCGCTGCATACAAGCCGCAGTCACCGATGTGGGTGGCCAAACCCCCACCCATGAGCAGGCCGCTTACGTGATTGGCATGGCCTTGATGCCGGCCTTGGCACACGCTGCCCCCGATGTGCCTAAGGAAAAATACCCCCAACTTGGCGAGCGCTACCGCTACCACTACGCTTTGCACCACAACGATTTGTCCTTGTTTGAGGGTGTCTTGCCTTTGCTTGAAGCGCTGCATGAGCGTCAGCATTTGCTGGCGGTGGCCACAGGCAAAAGCCGCAAGGGCTTGGACGAGGCCCTGCACCAAGTGGCTTTGCGCGGTATTTTTGACGCTTCACGTACCGCCGACGAAACCGCTGGCAAGCCCGATCCGCGCATGTTGCATGAATTGATGGCCGAGTTGGGCGTTGCCCCCGAACGCACCCTGATGATTGGCGACACCACCCATGATTTGCTGATGGCCAACAACGCCGGATGCGCCAGTGTGGGTGTCAGCTATGGTGCACATGGCAGCTCGGGTTTGGAGGATTTGCACCCCCGCGTGGTGGTCCACAGCGTGGCAGAGCTTCACACTTGGTTGCTGGACCATGCCTGAGCATCTGCCCTTGTGCAACAGCGCTGACCTGCAAGAAGGCGGCGTGGCGGTGCCTTTTGATGTGATTTATGCAGGGCAAACCTGCCGCGCATTTGCCGTCAGGTTTGAGGGTCAGGTACATGCTTACCTCAACCGCTGCAGCCACATCGCCATGGAAATGGACTACCAGCCCGACCGCTTTTTCGACCCTGATGGCCGTTGGCTTTTATGCGCCACCCACGGCGCCACCTACGCGCCTGACACAGGTGACTGTGTGGGCGGCCCCTGCCGTGGGGGCTTGGTGAAAATTACCCTTTCTGAAAACGCTGGTGTGGTGCACTGGCATACTGCCTACAACCTCAAGCCTTTGGAATTTTGACCATGACCCCCGAGAACTCTCCCTTTAACGACGCACCCGCGAATGACAAACCCCCTGGTGAAGCTGGTTGGGAGAGGCAAGCTTTAGAGCGCTTGGTGATGGCGCAAATCGCCGAGCAGCGCACCGCCAGAAAATGGCGCATTGGGTTTCGCTTTTTGTGGCTGGCCTTGGCTGGCGTGGTTTTTTGGTTCAGTTTGAACCATAACAAGGCGGCTACCTCGGCCAACCCGTCATCACACACTGCATTGATCGAAATCCAGGGTGAGATCGACAGCGAAGCCAATGCCAACGCCGATGCCATCATGACCTCGTTGCGCAGCGCCTTCGAGGATGAGGGCGCCGAAGCCATCGTGTTGTTGATTAACTCCCCAGGTGGCAGCCCGGTACAAGCGGGCATGATCAATGATGAAATCCGCCGCCTCAAAGCCTTGCACCAAAAACCGGTGTACGCCGTGGTCGAAGAGACCTGTGCTTCTGCGGCTTACTACATTGCGGTCAGTGCAGACAAAATCTTTGTCGACAAGGCCAGTATCGTCGGCAGCATTGGTGTTTTGATGGATGGTTTTGGCTTTACGACCTTGATGGACAAAGTGGGTGTGGAGCGCCGTTTGTTGACCGCAGGCGAAAACAAGGGCTTTTTAGACCCCTTCACCCCGCAATCCAAACAACACCGCTCTTATGCGCTAAGCATGCTCAACGAAATTCATCAGCAGTTCATCAAGGTGGTGCGTGATGGGCGGGGAGACCGCTTGAAGGAAACCCCCGAAACTTTCAGCGGCTTGTTTTGGAGCGGGCAAAAAGCCATCGAACTGGGCTTGGCGGACGATTACGGAACGTTGGACAGCGTGGCCCGCGATGTGGTCAAGGCTGAGGACATTGTGGATTACACCCGTCAGGACAATGTGGCCGAACGCCTGGCCAAGCGCTTTGGCGCTGCTTTTGGTGAAGCGGTGGTGAAGGCCTCATTGAATATCGTGCCGCAATTACGCTGAGCACTTCAAGCAACTCAAGGCCCAAAGGCAAACACCACGGGTGTGTGTTTATCCAGTGTCGTTTGAAGGCGCTTCCAATCTGCCACGCGCAAGCTTTGAATCTGCATCTGCGGCAAGGTCAGACCACTGCATACCGCCAAGCGGGTGTTGTCTTTCAAGTTGCTTAGCAACGCGGCCAGCACAACAGCATTGCGGTAGGGCGTTTCAATCAAGATTTGGGTTTGACCCGTTTGCAACGCCAGCTTTTCAAGCGTGACAAGGTGATGGTTGCGTTGTGCGCTGTCTTGCGGCACATAGCCCACAAAAGCGAATGACTGGCCATTGAGCCCACTGGCGGCCAAGGCCAAGACCAAAGAGCAGGGCCCCACCAGCGGCACCACAGCCAAACCCAAGTCGTGCGCTGCACGTACCAAGGAAGAACCAGGGTCGGCCACCGCGGGCATACCAGCTTCACTCAGCAAGCCAATGTCGTGGCCTTGCAGCGCTGCTTGCAACAAAGCCTTGGCGTCCCAAGGGGTGCCGTGATCGCCTTTTTTGTGAACCTCGCGAGGCAATTCCACGATGGTTTGCGCTTGCAAAGCCGTCACAAGTGGCGTGTGAGCATCAATCCGTTTGAGCAATGCACGGGCAGATTTGGCGTTTTCACACACCCAATGCGACAAACCCGCCGCCACTTCCATGGTGTGCAGGGGCAGCACCCAGTCCAATGCCACTTGGGTATCGCAATGAAAGTCCAGTGGTGCGGGCACCAAATACAAAGTCCCTAGGCGATCAGTCATACAAGGGCAGTCCAGCAGCGCGCAACAAGCGGCAGGTGAGGATCAGCGGTAAACCCACCAAGGCGGTGGGGTCGTGGTTGTCTATGCGCTCCAGCAAGGCAATACCCAAGCCCTCGCTTTTGGCGCTGCCGGCGCAGTCATAAGGCGTTTCAGCATGCAAATAGTCTTGCAGGGCTTGGTCGCTGAAGTGACGAAACAGCACCTGCACCTGCGCCAAGTCGCATTGCGCAAAGCCCGTGGCTAGGCAAACCACAGAGACCGCAGTTTGAAAGACCACTGTTTGTCCGCGCATACGTGTCAATTGCTTGACCGCATTGGCATGGTTGCCCGGTTTGCCCAAAGGCTCGCCGTTCAAATCAGCCACTTGGTCTGAGCCAATCACGATGGCTTGAGGGAAGCGCTGAGCCACCGCTTGGGCCTTGGCCAATGCCAGTCGCTGCGCCAATGCCACGGGCGTTTCGTTGGCAAAGGGGGTTTCGTCCACGTCTGGCCGCTGCACCTCAAAAGGGATGCGCAAGCGCTGCAGCAGTTCGCGTCGGTAGGGCGAGGTTGAACCCAAGATCAGGGTGCGTGGGGAGGGTGAATCAGGCATGAGGAGGATTCTCTTACACTGACCCGCATGAAAACCTCGGACACGCTTTTGTCGCTCGAACTTCAGCCTTGGGCCATGGCGGGTGGCGCGACGGCCCAGAGTACACCGCTTGCGACGTTGTCACGGGTGGCGCAGGCATGTTTAGCACCTGCCCAAGGGCAGTCGCCGGTGTGTGATTGGCAGTTGCAAAGCCAGCTTCTCCACCCCGATACCCTCAAGCAACTTTGGCTTCACCTGAAAGCAAGCCTGTCGGTGGAGCAAACCTGTCAGCGTTGCCTCTTGCCTATGCAGGTGGATTTGTCGGTGGACCGGCATTTCCGGTTTGTGGCCGACGAGGCCACTGCCTTGGCCGAGGATGACGATTGCGAGGAAGATTTGCTGTCGCCCGCACCTGAGTTAACCCTGCAAACCTTGCTGGAAGACGAGTTGCTGCTGGCCATGCCCTTGATTCCCCGCCACACCACCTGCGACAAGCCTTTACCGCAGTCGCCGGACCAAGATTTGCCCCATCCATTTGCAGCTTTGGCTGGTTTGAAGCTGGGCAAACAGTGAAAAACCCAGTTTCCGCTATAATCTTCGATTCTTTGCATCAGGCCAGTTGCCTGATTGCACAACCTTTTAGACCTTCAGGAGCCTGTCATGGCTGTCCAGCAAAACAAAAAATCACCGTCCAAACGCGGTATGCACCGTTCACACAACGCACTCAATGTGCCTGGTTTGGCTTTGGAGCCCACCACAGGCGAGGTGCATTTGCGCCACCACATCAGCCCCACCGGCTTTTACCGCGGTCGCAAAGTGCTCAAAACCAAGTCCGAAGCCTGAACCAGGTTTCGTTGAAAAGCCCGTCGCACATCGCATGGCGCGGGCTTTTTGCATTGCACGCTAGATTATTCAAACAGGTGAATCAACGGTGGTGACCTTGGCCGTCGACTGCATGGGTGGGGATCATGGCCCGTCTGTCACTTTGTTGGCTTGCAAGCAATTCTTACAAGTACATCCAGATGCCCAGCTGCTTCTGGTTGGATTGCCCCAGGCCTTGGACCATTTTCACCACCCCCGCGCCAGTGTTGTCTCTGCTACCGAGGTGGTGACCATGGATGACCCCCTTGAAGTCGCCTTGCGACGCAAAAAAGATTCCTCCATGCGGATCGCCATCGAGCAAGTGCGCGATGGCAAGGCGGATGCCGCCGTATCTGCTGGCAATACCGGTGCCTTGATGGCCATTGCCCGCTATGTGCTGAAAACCCTTGAAGGCATTGACCGTCCAGCCATTGCAGGACAGTTCCCCAACGCCAAGGGTGGTGCCACCACCATGCTGGATATGGGCGCGAATGTGGATTGCAGTCCACAGCATTTGTTGCAATTCGCCTTGATGGGAACGGCCTTGGTGTCGGTGCTCAATGGCGATGAAAATCCCACAGTGGGCTTGCTCAATGTCGGCGAAGAAGACATTAAAGGCGGCGAAAATACCAAAAAAACCGCTGAATTGTTGCGATCTGCTGCTAAAAGTGGCGATTTGAATTTTTA
>CAMCWS010000051.1 GCA_945882755.1 Bordetella parapertussis
GCATCATGGATGCAGCATCTTTCACAGCAGCACGGATACGTGTGTAAGTACCGCAACGGCAGATGTTGCCAGCCATGGCGGCATCAATGTCTGCATCGCTGGGGTTTTTATTTTTGCTGAGAAGCGCAGCGGCGCTCATAAGCTGGCCAGATTGGCAGTAGCCGCACTGGGGAACTTGGTGCTTGACCCATGCTTTTTGCAGCGCGTGGGTGCCAGCAGTGCCAAGGCTTTCGACGGTGCTGACCTTTGTACCAGCAGCAGTGCCGATTTGGGTTTGGCAAGAACGAACGGCTTCGCCGTTGACATGCACGGTACATGCGCCGCACAGGCCTGAGCCGCAACCAAATTTGGTTCCGGTCATGCCGAGTTCATCGCGAAGAACCCACAGCAGAGGGGTGTCTGCGTCGGAGTTGGAATTAACGGTCTTACCGTTGACTTGAAGTTGAAGGCTCATAAATACTTCCTTGGTTGAGGGATGCGGACAGCGGACATATTACTAATGAATCTTTTCCAACACCCTAGGGAAACCCCTTGTAGGGTCTCTCAAATTCTCGTTTTGAAACAACTTATTTAGCCGGCTGTTTCGATTTAACGCCGATTTATTGGCGCGGGACTTTTTCCCTAGGTAAATCCCAAAGTAGCACCTAAAGTGAATACTTTGTAAGACTTTTGAAAAGATTCACCATGTACCTACCCTGTAGAACCATTATCGCGACTGCCGTACTGTCGCTTTTTTCCGGCACGATCGCAGCGCAGGCCGCTACTACGGAAAACACCTTGCCCGCCATCACGGTTACCAGCACGAGTATTTTGCCAAGTAGCGTGGAGAACTTGCCGGGTTCCTATTCGATCATGACCCGAGAGCAGATTGAGGCTCGTAACCCATTTTCAATTATTGAAACTATTCGCGAGATTCCAGGGCTGCATGTTGTTTCAGAGGACGCTGCTGGCACTCACCTCAATATTGGTATGCGTGGGCTGAATCCTCGTAGAAGTTCACGCACGCTGCTTTTAGAAGATGGCGCACCCACCGTATTTTTTGCACCCTATGGAGATCCTTCATCGCACTATTCCACACCGATAGAGCGTATCGAGCGTATCGAAGTGCTCAAAGGATCAGGCCAAATTTTGTATGGTCCGCAGACCATGGGCGGCATGATTAACTTTGTTACGAGACCTGTACCTACTAAGGGCACCGCAGGCTCGGTAAAAATCACAGCTGGAAACAATGGTTTTTACGATGGCCATTTCAATGTAGGCTCAGGTACCGAAAATGGCGGCTTGATGGTCGATGTGCTCAAAAAGAGTGGGGATGGTATTCGTACTGAACATCGTTTTGATGTGCAAGATGTGGCACTCAAAGGTCAGTACAAAATCAACCGGGATCAGAAGATTACCGCTAAGTATTCGAATTTCCAGGAAGATTCCATCTTTAGTGAGACGGGCTTAACTTCTACAGAATTTACTTCAACCCGATACGCCGGAACTTTCGCTAATGCAGCTGATACAGCAGAGCGCTTTACCATGACGCGCAATACGACGCAGGTGGTGCATGAGTGGGATTTGAATGCTGATACGAAACTCAGTACCCAATTTTATTATTCACAAACTGATAGAGCGTCTCGTCGATCCAGAGAATTTGAGGAAGATGGTGGCGCATATGGTATGAATAACACCAGCGTATTTGCAGTCAGACCGCGAACCTATGAGTTCTTTGGTATCGAGCCAAAGTTCGAGGTAAAACACAATAGCTTTGGAATGCAAAACCAAGCTATTTTCGGGTTTCGCTACCATCAAGAAAAAATTGACCGGAAAAAATATGATCTGAACGGAGGAAATGGTGGGCTGTACGCTGCGGAGGAAGAGAATGAGCGCTTGACTGCGGATGTCAAGGCTCTTGCATATTACGCACAGAATACTTTCTTTACCGGTGATTGGTCGTTTACGCCGGGGCTTCGCCTAGAGGACGTGAATTCGAAAAAAGTTCTCTATGGAAGTGATGAAAATTTTAGTAATGTTTTATCTACTCTTGAAACCAGCAAACTTCAAGCACTTCCTGGTTTTGGATTCACTTGGAATGGTTTAAATAAATCAACCGTTTTTGGTGGTATACATCGCGGATTTGCCCCGCCACGACCTGATCGAGATTTAGGCGGTGCAGACGGGGAAACCCTTCAGAGCGTTAAGCCTGAGTTGTCCACCACGATTGAATTAGGTATTCGCTCATCGGTGCTTGAGTCTGGTTATGTTGAAAGTACCTTGTTCAACATGAACATTTCTGACATCGTAGTTCAATCGGATAATGTTTTCCGAAATGAGGGCAAGGCCCAGCACACCGGTTTTGAGCTTGCTGGAAAGATCAACTTTGGTGAACTAACTGGCAAGAGAAACAATTACTACGCCAGTCTCTCGTACACCAATCTTTTTGTTGCCAAGTTCAAAGACTCTGGGGAAGTCGGGGGTGAGGGCGAGGATGGTTATGGATCCTACTCTGCAGGAAATCGCTTGCCATATGCACCCAAGCATACGCTTGCTTTAAATCTTTCCTATGAAGATCAGCAGGGATTGATAGGACGTGTGGGTGTGACGCATGTCAGTCAGCAGTTTGCCAATACAGACAATTATGTGGGTACAAGCCCTGCGGGGTACTGTGGCACTTTAAATAATGGCGATACTCAGACTAACTGTGGTCTATTTGGCGAAATACCCGCACTCACTTTATTCAACGCCTCAATGAGCTATTCACCCAAAGGCCAGAAGGTCACCTATTTCGTGAGCGGTGAAAATCTTGCCAATAAGAAGTATTTCAGCTCTCGTACCAATGGTTTACAACCCGGGCGCGATCGTACAGTTTTTGCTGGCTTGCGCTACGGTTTTTAACATTGGACGGATCCATGCGGCAAGTATGAGCTGTGGGTATGCGCTACAAGTTTTAAGAACCCACCACTTCAATCACCTGATGGCGCTGGGCTAAATGCACCAGCGCCGTCATGGTTTCTAGGTGTAGTTTTTCTTTGATTTGGGTTTGGTTGTTCGATATGGTTTTATGACTGACATTCAACACATCGGCACATTCTGCAATGGTGTTGCCCAAGGCCAATAGGCGAAAAATTTCATATTCCCGAGGCGACAAGGAAGCAATGCGCTGGGTTTCCAGTAGAAATTCACCCCTCAAAGTTTCAGTATGCAAACCTTGGCTGAGGTACAACTGACCTAGAAAAACTGCTTGCACTGCTCGTAACAGTTCTTCGGGCTCTGCATTTTTAGAGACAAAGCCCTGCGCCCCATTGTCCAGCGCCCGCTGCACAAGCTGGAGCGAGTCGTACATGCTGCACACCAATACTTTGGCATCGGCTTGCCTTTGCAAAATCTTTTGCAACAAAGACAAACCGCCCATACCCGGCATGGAGACATCAGTGACAGTGACATCGGGCAGATGCAATTGAAAAGCTTGGTAGCCTTCGTCAGCGTTGGTGGCCTCTGCGACCACCTCAAGGCCAGGCTCTTGCAATAACAATCGTTTGTAGCCTGTTCGGACCACCGGATGGTCATCAATCAACAGCACACGAATCACAAAGACTCCTTAGGGATCTGTATGGCCAAGCGCAAACCCTGACCGAGCTTGCTGCTGATGGACAGGCTGCCCGCCACACTGGCGACACGCTCTTGCATACCCAACAGACCAAAGCCTGGGTGTACTGCTTGGGTATCCGCCATACCCCGACCGTCGTCTTCAATGTTCAAGTTCAGTCCTTTTGAATCCAGCGTCAGTTGTACACGTACATGTTTGGCATGGGCATGTCGTGTGACATTGGTGAGTGCTTCTTGCACGATACGGTAAACAGTCACGCAAGCATAGTCATTTAAACCCTCGGGCAGGGTTGGTATCTTGAACTCACAAACCGTTTGGGTGTTTTGCTGCCAGTTATCACACAAAGTCATCAAGGCCTGCTCTAAACCCATGCTGTCAAGCGCAGGTGGGCGCAATCGATGCAACATCTGCCGCGTCATTTGCGACAAATGCTGAGCAGACTCGCCAATGCGTTTAACAGACTCGTCGGCTTCGGGATGAAGCCGTCCAATGCGCTGCAACACCGCAACCTCTGTGCGGATGGCTGTGCTGGTTTGTCCCATGTCATCGTGCAACTCTCGGGCCAAGGCCAGTCGCTCATCTTCCTTTGCGGTATAGAGTCTTTGCAACAGGTCACTTTTATGTTGCAGCAGTTCTTGCACTTTGAGTTCAGAACGACTGCGCTCTTGTAGCTGGGCATGGGCTTCTTGGGAGCGCCGCCAAGCAAACCACCACAAGCCCAGGCTCAACACAAGCAGTGTCAATGGCAACTCATCCAGTTGCAAGGCTTCGTAGTTTTGACTGAACAAAGCGACTTGTTCTTGTAATTCTGTCATGGTCGCCACGCCGGCAAAAACCAAGACGACGATCAAGACCAGCGAAAGGTCTTTATGAATTTGTTTGAGTTTCATGATTTTGCAAGTTTGACTTAATCTATTTTAAATAGCTATGTCTTTTTAAATGAATACTAAATATTTGTTTAATTTCACAGAATCAACCCTTTAAGGGAAATACTATATTGCTCTCCCTTTTAGCTCGCAATGCCTCAGCAGAGTGCGCAGTTTTGGCACCAAACGCTGCAGTGTGTACGAAGAGGCAGAGAGGAAAACCTTAAGTGACTGCCTGAGACTCGAAAGCGTCGATGGATTTTTGCCGCAAATTCCTGTGAACAATTTTTCCCGTGGCAGTGCTTGGCATGTCATGGGTTTGCAGAAAAACAAACTGTCGAGGGCGTTTGTAGCCCGCCAATCGACTGCTGCAAAAATCTTGCAAAGCTTAACTGCTGGCTGATGTGAACCAATTCTTTCTGGCCATTCTGCAAGCGGCTCCCACCCGCCCACCCGCCAGCGATACGAAGAGGACTTGGAAGAAGCCATTGCCAAGGCCTTGCAACACCGCCCTGCCCTGCTGGATGTGCTGGTCACGCCGGAGGCCGCCTCATCTGACGCAAAATCGGGTCTGGCGTGGGTGCCGGATTTGCAGGCACTCGCTGCGTGGGATGATGCAGAACGCCAATGGCGTGAAAAGCAATCCTCTGAAAAATGATCAGAACAACAGGTGTCTTGTGAAAATTTTGTCCGTTCAACCCAACCTTGTCGAGCAAGTACATGAAGCCATTTTGTTAGAGATTTCCTCTGGCAAATTGGCGCCAGGCTCACGCATCATTCAAGAACAAATTGCCACCGAACTGGGCGTTTCACGCCAACCCGTGCAACAAGCCTTGCTGCTGCTGCGCAACCAAGGGCTGCTGCGCGATGCGCCTGGGCGCGGTCTGATCGTCGCCCCGCTAGACCCTGATCACATTCGACAGATGTACGACGTACGTGCGGTCATTGAAGGTTTGGCTTTCAGAAAAGCCGCACTGAACAACGCAGACCTTGCCAAAAGCGATGGCCCAGCTTTCATCACCAAAGGCCGACAAGCGGCGCAAACTGGGTCGGTCACTGACTTGATTGCCGCCGACATGGCGTTCCACCATTTTGTGTATTCCTTGTCGGAAAACCTGCTGGTGGCACCCACCATGGATGCGCATTGGACCTATACCCAGCGTGTCATGGGAGAGGTGTTGATGCGGGATGAAAAACCCCGCGATATTTGGGACCAGCACGAGGCTTTGCTGCAGTCCATCATCAGTGGCGACGGGAATGCGGCAGAGACCCATGCCAGAGAACATATCTTGGCAGCGGCTGACTTCATCATCGAGCGCATTTCAGCGCATTAAGCGCTTACCAGCTGTTGCGCAGTTCGCGCAGTTTTTGAAACACGGTCTGCGTATCGGGTTGTGCGGGCAAGTCGGGAAAGCTTTTTCTCAGCTCTGCCACCACCTGCTGACTGCCCAAGCGAAAAAACGTATTCACCTCTTGCTCCACGCTGAGGGTGGACACAAAGGCATGGTTCAGGTCTTGGCCGCTCACTTGTGTCAGCAATGCTTGAGCGGCGGCGTTATCGGGTTCGCGGTTCAAGGTGAAACGCAAATTGTTTTCAATGTAGTCATGGCCTGGGTAAATCAGGGTGTTGCTGGGTAAGCGGCTCAGTTGTTCGTCAAAGGTTTGAAACAGCGCCTGCACATTGCCGCCGTTGTGGCAATTGCCCGCTCCCGCATTGAACAAGGTGTCGCCAGAGAACAAAGCCGGTTGATCCGTGTGCGAGCGCAAGCAAATATGGCAATAGGTGTGGCCAGGAGTATCCAAGGCTTCCAGCTCCACCGTTTTGCCCACCTTGATGATGTCACCCGCCAACAGGCCGCGAAACAAGCCGGGAATGGCACCCGTCGCTTTGGCGTGTGCCAGTACTTTGGCACCGGTGGCGTCCACCACCGCTTGGTTGCCGCCAATGTGGTCGTGGTGCTCATGGGTGTTGAGTATTTGGGTGATGCTCCAGCCCTCGTCTTTGGCTACTTTCAAGCATTGGGCGCTGTCCAAAGGGTCTATGGCCAAGGCCTCGCCGGTTTGCGAACAAGCGACAAGGTAGTTGAAGTTACGGTAGGGGTTGGCAGTCCAAATTTGTTTAACCAGCATGGCAAAGACCTTGGTTGGGGCGGTGTAAGCCTGTGTAAAAGGAAGTGTTCTAAACTGAAATCACCCTATGACTGATTTAGCGAGGAAATGATGAAGCAATTATGGTTGATCTTGGTTTTGTCCATGCATTCTTTGGCATTCGCCCACTGCCCCGGCCCCGTCCCCTGCGAAATGAAATACGTGGACAACGCTTTTGGCAAGACCACCAAAACTGGTGCAGAGCTTGAAAAAGCCAAGGCCATGCGCGAAGAGGGCGAGCGTCTCTTCAAAGAAGGCAAAGAAGACGAAGCTTTGAAGATTTTGAAAGAAGCGAAAAAGTTTTTGCTGGAGTAAACAGTGCCGAGAGCAAAAAAAACATGGGGCGAGAAGATGAACGCAAAGCCGCTCCATCACGTCATCCTTGACAAGGATTTTGCGGGCATACCCAAAGGGTCAAAACTGCACATTTCCTCCCCAGTTGAAGTCGCGGCCGAGTTGAAAAAAATCCCGCCAGGCTCAACCATGTCGGTACAAGCTTTCAGACGAAAGCTGGCAGAGAAAAACAAATGCGATGCCACGTGCCCAGTCTCTACGTCCATCTTCCTCAAAACAGTGGCGGAGCATGCTTGGGAAGAATACAACCGGACCGGCAGCACGCAAGACCTAGCCCCGTTTTGGCGGACTGTCGATGCAAGCTCACCCTTGGCCAAAAAACTGAGTTTCGATTCAGCGTGGATTGACTTGCAAAGAGAACTTGAAGCGTGATTTCAGCTGTTAAAAGCGCATCAGCACTGAAGCTTAAGAAGAAAAAATTGGCGGAAAGAGAGGGATTCGAACCCTCGGTACAGGTAAACCTGTACGCCGGATTTCGAATCCGGTGCATTCGACCACTCTGCCATCTTTCCTGACTGTCGATAGTACTGAAATTTTAAAGCTTCAAGGCTTGGTGGGAACCGCATCCTCGACGGGTACAGGTTTTTTAGCTACTGCAGGCAAAGCCGCATTGGCATTTCGGGGTGCCAGCGTCAAAATCACCAGCGCTGAACCACCGGCCAGGGGATTACCTTCTTGAATTTCAATGGTGACATTGCGCTCGCCTTTGTTGAACACCAGCACACTGGACTTGGCTCGAACGGCAGACAACAAGGTCCAGCCTTGGCTGGGGTAGTTTTCTAGGAAATAGCTGTAAGCCGAGGTGGTGTCACGGGCTGAATCCATCACCACACGACCCACCCAATTTTCACCAGTGCCAATCACCAGCGACTGCTCATGCAAGATGCGAGCGCCTGGCGGCAACTGGGTTTGCCCCAGCAAATCTGCCCCAGACATATCCACAGTGGAAGACGTTCTGCCAGCCCCCATCGGCATATTGGCGCAAGCCACCAGCGTCAGCAAGACAGTACTTACAACAACAGGTAAAAAGCGCATAAAAAGTCCTTTGAAGGGGTTAAGGTGAAAGACGCTGAACATGGCCCATATAGGGACGAAGAACCTCGGGGACCACCACGCTGCCATCGGCTTGCTGGTAGTTTTCAAGCACGGCCACCAAGGTACGGCCCACCGCCAAACCAGAACCGTTCAAGGTATGGACCAGCTCGTTTTTGCCTTGGGCATTTTTAAACCGCGCTTGCATACGGCGCGACTGAAAAGTTTCGCAATTGGAACAAGAGCTGATTTCGCGGTAGGTGTTTTGTGCAGGTAACCAGACTTCCAAATCGTGGGTACGTGCAGCCCCAAAGCCCATGTCGGCGGTACACAAAGCCATCACGCGGTAAGGCAAACCCAGCTTTTGCAAAATGGCCTCGGCGTGGCCGGTCATTTCTTCCAAGGCAGCGTTGCTGTGATCGGGATGCACGATTTGCACCATCTCGACTTTGTCAAACTGGTGCTGGCGAATCATGCCGCGGGTATCGCGGCCATGGCTGCCCGCTTCTGAACGAAAACAAGGCGTATGCGCGGTCAGCTTCAA
Source organism: Bordetella parapertussis (assembly GCA_945882755.1). Classification (GTDB taxonomy): domain Bacteria; phylum Pseudomonadota; class Gammaproteobacteria; order Burkholderiales; family Burkholderiaceae_C; genus Limnohabitans. The sequence continues at coordinate 8,537 of CAMCWS010000051.1, forward strand.
GGGCAACTCGCTTTCCGCCAGCACCCTGTCACGCACAAAATTGGTCAAAGGCACTTCGCTGGTAGGTATGAGGTACAGAGCTTGACCATCGGTGTCGCCCTCTTGCCCACCCTTTTTAGCGGCAAACAAATCTTCCTCAAACTTGGGCAACTGTCCCGTGCCACGCAAACTGTCAGCGTTGACGATGTAGGGCGTGTAGCACTCGGTGTAGCCATGCTCTTGGGTTTGCACATCCAACATGAACTGCGCCAATGCGCGGTGCAAACGGGCAATCTGACCTTGCATCACGGCAAAGCGTGAACCCGATAGCTTCACGCCCATCTCGAAATCCAGCCCCAAAGGTTCACCCAAATCGACATGGTCTTTGGGCGTGAAGCCAAGCGATGTGGGCTCAGTGCCACTGGGGCTCCAACGGCGCAATTCCACATTGCCATGCTCATCGCTGCCCACAGGCACACTGTCTTGCGGCAAATTGGGCACGGCCAACAGCAGTTGGTTCAAATCAGCTTGCAACACCTCTAACTTGACAGCCGAAGCGTCGAGTTCGTCTTTGAGTTGCCCCACCTCGGCCATGATGTCGTCGGCCGCTTCACCTTTGGCTTTACGCTGACCAATTTCTTTAGACAAGCTGTTGCGCTTGGCTTGCAATGCCTCGGTGTGGGTTTGCAGGGTTTTGCGTTCGTTCTCCAATGTTTGGAAACGATCAACATCTAAAAAAGGCTGGGGGTTCTTGCGGGTTTGCAGTCGGGCCACCACTTGCGGGAGGTCTCTGCGGAGTAAAGCGATATCTAGCATGGGTGGATTGTAGAGAGCCTAGGGCGTCAGTCGTTTCGCAAGCCCTTGGGCAAGGGAAATTTCACGGTTTCTTGAACGCCATCGAGCGTGCGTACAGAGGTGGCACCTAGCTCACGCAAGCGGCTGATGACCTGCTGCACCAAAATATCAGGCGCTGAGGCACCAGCCGTCAAGCCTATGCGCTGCTTGCCTTCCAACCAAGCCGCGTCAAGTTCACCTGCGTGGTCAACCATGTAACTGGGGGTGCCGTATTTGGCGGCCACGTCACGCAAACGGTTGCTGTTGGAACTGCTGGGGCTGCCCACCACAATCACCACATCCACCTGCGGACTTAGTACCTTGATGGCGTCTTGTCGGTTTTGTGTGGCGTAGCAAATATCTTGCTGCTTGGGTTCACGCACCTGCGGAAAGCGCTTTTTCACAGCCGCCATGATCTCGGCGGCATCATCCACACTGAGGGTGGTTTGCGTCACCACGGCCAACAAGCTGGTTTGCCCAGGCTCGACCTTCCACACGTCGTCAGCGTCTTCCACCAAATGGATGCCGTTGGGGAGTTGCCCCATGGTGCCTTCCACTTCGGGGTGTCCTTTGTGGCCAATCATGATGAACTCATAGCCCTCTTTATGCAGCTTGGCGACTTCCACATGCACTTTGGTGACCAGCGGACAGGTGGCATCAAAGATGCGAAAACCACGACGAACCGCCTCGTGTTCGACCTCTTTGGGTACGCCGTGGGCGCTGAACACCAAGGTGGCACCAGCGGGCACATCGTTCAAGTCTTCAATGAAGATGGCGCCACGGGAGCGCAAATCCTCCACCACATGGGTGTTGTGCACAATCTCATGACGCACATAAATGGGCGAGCCAAATTTGGTCAAAGCGTGCTCGACGATGTCGATGGCACGGTCCACTCCTGCACAAAAGCCACGCGGCTCGGCCAACACAATTTCTTGTAAGTCAGGCATTCAAAGCACCCCTATCACTTGGACTTCCAAACTGACGGCTTGCCCCGCCAGTGGATGGTTGAAATCAAACAAAATCGCGTCATCGCCCAGTTGCACAACCGCGCCTGCATACTTGCCTTCGTTGTTGGGGGCGGGAAACTCCACCACCTCGCCCAACAAATACGCAGCATCCGCATCGCCAAAGGTCGCCAACAACTGCTTTGGGACCCATTGCAACATATCGGGGTTACGCTGTCCAAAAGCTTCGCCAGCGGCCATCTGAACGGTGACATGCTCGCCTTCAGCCAACCCCAGCAAGCGAGCCTCTATGGCGGGGGCCAATTCGGCGTTGCCCAAAGACAAGGTGGCGGGGGGGCCACCAAAAGTGTTGATGATGTCGCCTTGCGGACCGCTCAAGCGGTAGTGCAAAGTGAGGAACGAACCGGCTTCAATCGTGGGGGGTGCTTGCATGTGGGTCTTTTGTAAACTGAAACTATTGTAGAAAGGCCATGGATCACATTACCCAGCGGTCTTGGCGCACTTGGCGCACCCCTAAACAGCCGCGATGATGAGACTCGTTTAACCCACCATGCTTTTGACCCTTCCCTTTGCCATGCAACTGCAAGATTTGCCCAAAGCCATGCGTCCCCGCGAGAAATTGCTAACGCTGGGCAGCCAAGCGCTGACCGATGTTGAACTGCTGTCGGTCTTGCTGGGCAGTGGTTTGCCCGGCCAAAGTGTGCTGCAACTTGCCCAAAGTTTGCTCGACCGTTTCCAAGGCTTGGCCGGTTTGCTCCATGCCAGCCCCGAGCATTTGCGCCATACCAAAGGCTTGGGTGGACTGGCTCGACGTTCGCAATTGTTGGCTGTGGTTGAGTTGTCACGCCGTGCCTTGCTGCAAAAAATGCGGGCCCGCGACATCATGACCGACCCCGACAACGTCAAACAGTTTTTGCAACTTCAGCTGGGCCAGCAACCGCGTGAGGTGTTTGGGGTCTTGTTTTTAGATGGCCAAAACCGCCTGCTGCGCTTTGAAGAAATGTTCAGCGGCACCTTGAACCAAACATCCGTTTATCCCCGCGAAGTGGTCAAACTGGCACTCTTGCTGGGTGCTTGCGCGGTGATTTTTTCGCACAACCACCCCAGCGGCGAGGTACGCCCCTCGCAAGCTGACGAAAAACTCACCCAAGCCTTGCGAACTGCGTTGGCCTTGGTCGATATTCGGGTGCTAGACCATGTCATCGTGGGGCCTGGGCGCTGCTGGTCTATGGCGGAGCACAGCGGATGGTGAAAGCACGCAGTTTGCAAGACTTGGCAGCCATCAAGAACCAACTCAAAGCCAAGGCTGAAAAGGCAGCCGCACTAGAAGCGGCCAAGCTTGAAGCGCTGCGCCGCGCCAATGCCGAGAAAAATTTGTTCATTCATGCAGTGGGTGCAGTGACCACACTCGACCATGCGCCAAGGGTGAGTTTGTCGCCCGAACCTGCCAAACCCTTGGCCCAACAACAACGCCTTGATGACGTCAATGTGCTGCGCGAAAGCCTGAGCGACGACTTCGATGTCTCAACCCTGCTCGATACCGACGACGAACTCAGCTACCGCAGCCAAGGCATAGGCACCGATGTCACCCAAAAGCTGCGCAAAGGGCATTGGAGCTTGCAAGGGCAAATCGATTTGCATGGCTTGCGAAGTGATGAGGCCCGTGAGGCTTTGGGTCAATTTATCCGCGACGCCACCAAACGCGGTTGGCGTTGTGTCCGGGTGGTGCATGGCAAGGGCCTAGGGTCGCCTGGCAAAACGCCTGTACTCAAAGCCAAGGTGCAGCGTTGGTTGGTGCAAAAAACCGAGGTACTGGCGTTTGTGCAAGCCAAAGGCTCAGAGGGCGGCGCAGGTGCTTTGGTGGTGCTGCTGAAATAATTGGGATCTGACCCCAATTAATCGTCATGGCGAGCGAAGCGAAGCGATCTGCTCAAACCGCTTGCCGCAAAGTGTCCACCACCGGGCGGCGCAGCACCTCACGCAAACCCCACCAACCGGCACCCCAAGCCAATAAAGCACCGCTGAGCACCCCAAATAAAGGTACCCAAGGCGACGCTGTCCAAGCAAACTCAAACACATACCGCGCCAAGCCCCAACCCATGGCCACCGCCACCATTGCGGCCAAGGCCCCAGACAGAGCGCCCACGCCCAGCAATTCAGCGGTTTGCACTTGGCGCAGCAACTGGTTACCCGCACCCAGTGCCCGCAGCACTGCGTATTCACGGGCACGCTCTTCACGGGTGGCCGTCACGGCAGCAAACAACACCACCATACCCGCTGCCAAGGTGAACGCAAACAAAAACTCCACCGCACCAATCACCTGCCCCAAGACCTTTTGTATTTGGTTGATGGTGGCGCCCATGTCCACATTGGTGATGTTGGGGAAGCGGTTGACCAAGGCATTGTCAAAGCCGGCCTGAGCGGGTGCGCGGTAGGCGGCGATATAGGTCATGGGTATATCGGGCATGGCTGAAACCGGATAGATGGCAAAGAAATTGGCACGCATAGACGTCCAATCGACCCGCCGAACAGAGGTGACGCGCACATCCACCACCACACCTGCCATGTCAAAACGCAGTTGGTCGCCCAGCTTGAGTTGCAAGGTTTTGGCAATCCCCTCCTCCATGCTGATGGCGTTGGTTTCTTCTGGTTTCCAAGTGCCTTGCACGACTTGGTTGTGGGCAGGGGCTTGAGCGGCGTGCGAGATATTGAATTCCCGTTCAATCAAACGCTGCGCACGCTCATCGGTATAGCGCTCAGCGCGGACGTTTTCGCCATTGATTTGAACCAGTCTTCCTCGCAGCATGGGGTACCAGTCCCGTTTGGCGACACCCGCTTCATCCAAGGTTTGTAAAAATTCTTGCGACTGTGTGGGCTGAATATTGATGACAAAGCGGTTAGGCGCGTCCGCTGGTGTGGCGTTGCGCCAGCTGTCGACCAAATCGGTACGCAACAGCACCAGCAACATCAGAGCCAGCAAACCGACCGACAAGGCACTGACCTGCACCACGGTGTAGCCTGGGCGGGCACTGATCTGCCGAGTAGCCATGCGCAACCAAATAGGCAGACCGCTGATCTGCATCACGCGGCGCAAACCCATCACTCCCAGCCACGCCATGCCGGCAAATACCAACACCGCAACAGCAAAGCCGCCCACCACCATGGAACCCAACCAAAGGTCGCGACTGGCGCTCAGCAGCAAGGCAGAGAAACCCAACAAACCCAAACCCATCACACCCAAAGACGTTGCCCGCAAGGGGCCAAGGTCACGGCGTATCACCCGCAAAGCTGGCACTTGTGCCAGTTGCAAAATAGGCGGCAAACCGAAGGCTGCGAGCAAGGTCAAGCCTGAACCCAAACCTTGCCAAAACGGCGCGATGCTGGGTGCGGGCAAATCGGTCTCCACCAAACCTGCCAGCAAAGAGATAAACACTTGGTGCAAACCATAGCCCAGCAACAAACCCAATACGCTGGCGAATAAACCCACGGTGAAGAACTCAATCACATACACCGTCAAGATATGCCGCTGGCTTTGCCCCAGCACCCGCAGCATGGCGCAGTCATCCAAATGCCTTGCCGCAAAACCTCGGGCCGCCAAAGCCACAGCCACAGCGCTGAGCAATGCGGCCAAGAGTGCCACCAAATGCAAAAACTTCTCGGCACGGTCCAAGGTTTGGCGCATTTCAGGCCGCCCCGCCTCCAAGGTTTCCACCCGCATCCCGCGTCCCTCGGGCTGCTTCACATAGACATCGGCCCAAGCCACAAAGTCGCTGACCTTGTTGGGCGACCCAATCACGGCCAGTCGCCAGTTGAGACGGCTGGCCGGCTGCACCAACTGGGTGGCAGGCAAATCGGCTTGGTTCATCATCGCCCTGGGGGCGAAGTTCATGAATCCGGCGCCCCTGTCCGGCTCGCTGAGCAGCACCTCGGCAATTCGAAGTCTGCGCTCACCTAGCGATAGCTCATCACCCAGCTTGAGTTCTAAAGCCTCCATCAGGGCTGGTTCCACCCATACCTCGCCGCTGGCAGGTACGCGGTCGGTGACGGGCACGGGACGGTCAATTTGCAAGCGACCGCGCAAAGGGTAGCCATCGGCGACCGACTTCAAAGCCACCAAACGGCTAGCCCCTTGGCTGCTTCGGGCCATGGTGGGAAAGCTCAAGGTGGTGGCCGAGCGCAAGCCCAACTGCTTGGCTTTGTCTAGTACTTCAGCGGGAATCTCATGGTCGCTGGCAATCACCGCATCGCCACCCAACAACTGGCGGGCATCGCGTTGCAAGCCGCCTTCGATACGGTCGGCCAAAAAACCCACCGAAGTCAAAGCCGCCACACCCAAAGCCACAGCCACCCAGAGCAAGCGCAATTCGCCAGCTCGGGCGTCGCGCCACAAAGCTCGCCAAGCCATCGTCCATAAATTAATCAATTGATGCACTCCATCGGTCATCCCAGCCATGCTGGGCTTGTTGCAATTCGCGCCTATCGCGCTTGGTCGGACGCCCATGCTCTATAGACAGGGCGGGTTCTTTGGCAAAACGACGCTGCTGGACATAAGCGTCTTTGGC
>CAMCWS010000052.1 GCA_945882755.1 Bordetella parapertussis
ATGGTTTCGCCTGACTTGGCTACCAAACGTTGCAACACGCCGAAATTGGCGACGCTGGGTTGTTGAATACTTTGCAAGCTTGCGCCACTGCCGGTGTTGAAGGTCTTCAATTCTTTGAGTGAACTGAGCGACAAGCCGCACTCCACCAGCACATGGTTGGAGTCAAGCAAGATGGGCAATAAGTTGAGCGTGAAGCCGGTGGTGATTTCGCCCGGTGTCAGGCTGGGAGCGCCATACGATGTGGCACCCGCGGTCGAGGTCAGAATGGTTGGGGTGACAGACTTCAAATAGCTTTGGGTGGTTTGGCTACCCACGGGCACGGGTTGGCGGTTGACGGTGGTAACCACCGTCGAATAAGACGAACTCACCCGGCCAAATTTTTCCAGTGCTTGGAACAGCAGCGAGTTGGTGGTACCCGCGCTGTTTCTCAGTACCAAGCCAATATTGGCGGCAGACTCAGCGCTTGTCAGCGACGTTGGTCCTCTGAGTGAGAGCTGGCCAAGGCGCATGGACTCGGACACATAGTTCCAATCGATACCCGATTGAAACTCGTTGCTCAGGTTAACTTGCACCACCTCAACCGTCATCGACACTTGGCGCATCAGGTTTTGGTTCAGGCTTTGGATGTACTGTTCAATCGCCTCGACATTGCGAAAGGCGTCTCTCACCGTGACGGTGCCGGTGTTGGGGTCGATCACCAATTTGCCGCTGACCGACACCATATTGGCCAAGTTTTTCTCAATGCCTGTCCAAAAATTGATGTCTGCGGTGCTGGTCGATGTCGAAGTGCCGCCGCCGGTGGAGTTCAAATTCAGGGTTGACGACAGTTTTAAGCCGCCAGGCAAGGTTTTGACCGCAATACTGCGTGACACCACGCGGTAAAAAAGAATGCGTCCCGACTCATACGACCAACGCAGGTCTGAGCGCAATGCCACTTGGTTGAGCAAGCCCGCCAAACTGCCAGAGTAATTGAGCTCGATGTCGTTTTGTGTCGCTGGGTCGGTGTTGCTGGAAAGCTTGCTGCCGCCTGCTCGCTGCACCCGTTCGACGATGGATTTATCTGCTGACGCGGCTGTATTGGCGGTGGGCGAGGTTTTGGCTTCCGCAGGGCCAGCGGTTGGGGCGACTTGCGCCATACCGACAGGTATGAACAAGGCGTTGGGCAAGGTGGCGTCTGAGGCCACATTGACCGGAATTTCAATGGCGCGTTCGATCAGCTCGGCAATGGTTTTGATGTTGTGTTTGCCGGGTACACGCAGGGTGATGGAGGCAATACGGCTGGGCAGCATTTCACTGCGGTCGATGGGCACCGAGTTGGTGGTGAAGCGCGGTGTTTTGCTGGTTACCACCGAGGGGCTTGGCCCGGGGTTGTTGCGCAACAAGGCGTCAGCTGCCGCTGCGCGTTGGCTGATGTCTTTGTGGCCTTTGGCAATGGCGGTTTCGTAGCGTGAGCTGGCGCAACCACTCAACAAGGCCAAGCAGCAAAACGCAGGTATCAAACGCAGTTGGGTTTTCATGGTGTCTTCATCGCGCATAAGGGTCTTGGTGCCGGATGATGCTGATCACCCGCGTCGAGTGGTTCATGACAGCTTGCAAGGGGTAGTCGGTGCTGGCGAGTGAATTCATCACCATCTGAATAGCCACCGTGAAACTTCCCTCCACACTGATTTGGGCTTGGATGGGAAAGTCCCGCTCGGCCTCCCACATCAGTTGCCAGTTGGCGGTTTGTGCCCAGCGGCTCAGGCTGTGGTACAGGGTTTTGTCTTGCGACAACAAAGACCACACCGCAGAGGGTTCGTTGGCAGGGGCTTTTGCCGCCTCACCAGGGCCAGAGGGGCTGGGCAAGGTGGGCTTGGGAGGTTTAGCCCATTCGACAGAAATTTCAAATTCATTCACAAACATGGGACTTTGTTTTCTGTCGTCGGTGCGGCTGGGAATGGCTTTGTCTTTTTTCAGCACCGGTGGGGCGGGGGGTGCAGGGGCGGTTTGCGCCCCTGCGGGCAGGCTCAAGCACGCTACCAGCAAGCCAGACAAAATGAAGTGGTACTGCATGGTGGGTTGCGCCTTGTGGGGTTTCGCTTTAAGGCTTCAGGGCAATGGCAAAGTCGAATGAGGCAACATTGGGGCTATCACATCTATCAGCTACAGCAGCAAGATCGATATTGTTTTCAGGTCGCTTCACCGTGGTGCCTGCAGTCGTCCAGTCAGCCGCAGCTGGTACTCGGGCTGCTGCTGCTGCTGCTCCATCAAAAACTGCAATTGCATAGGCAATGTTTGCTAAGCCGGATGCAAAATCTGCACATCCTGCTCTGGGTACATTGGTGATCGTGTACACGATGGATGAATTTACAGGTGCTGGCCCCACAGCTACTGTATTTGTTGCAACAAACTCTTGAGTTCCAAAAGCGGAAATCACTCTGTCAACTGCACCTGCAGCGGTTCGAACAACTTGTGATGGATCCCATCCGTTCAAATTGGCCATTTGTGCCAGTGTGATGGCTGTGGTGGCCGTGTTTCCGCCAAATGCTGAACTGATCCTCGCGCTCAATTTGGCGGTGGTTTGCAGTTGTTTGCTGACCTTGTTGCCGGTCAAGATGCTTTGCACCCCTGTCAGACCCGCCACAACCAGCACTGCAACGATGGAGACTGCAATAGCCAATTCAACAATGGTGTAACCACCCTGACGACGATTTTTTTGAAGAAACTGATGCGAAGCCATTGAATACCCCTTTTGAATTAAAAACAATGAAATTAAACAAATGATTACTACTTAATAATCATTTAAGGTGAAATATACATCAGAAGTGTCAAATATCAATAAATTTTTTATCTTTTTTTAAATTTTTGTATGATGTTTATATAAATTAAGTACTTAAAGCACTCATTTAAGGTGTATTTTTTTGCCACAATCATCTTTGGAGCGCAAATTCACCAAGTTGACGTTTACGTCAACGTCAACTAAAGTCGCTTTTTCACTTTGTGGCTTGCCATGTCGGTTCTCACCTCCCATTTATCCCCCCGCTCGCAAGACTTTGCGGCCAATGCCCAGGCCATGCAGGCGGCGGTGGCCGATTTGCGTGCGCAGTTGCAAGCCAGCGCTTTGGGCGGGGGCGAAGCGGCACGGGCCAAGCAGCTGGCGCGGGGCAAGCTGCCGCCGCGTGAGCGGGTGGCTTTGTTGCTCGACCCGGGCACACCCTTTTTAGAACTGAGCCCCTTGGCCGCCCACGGCATGTACAACGGCGACGCGCCTTGTGCGGGGGTGATCGCCGGCATTGGCCGGGTGAGCGGCGTGGACTGCATGGTGGTCTGCAACGACGCCACGGTGAAGGGCGGCACCTACTACCCCATGACGGTGAAAAAACATTTGCGTGCCCAAGAGGTGGCCCAGCAAAACCAATTGCCCTGTATTTATTTGGTGGACTCGGGCGGCGCCAACCTGCCAAACCAAGACGATGTGTTCCCCGACAAAGAGCACTTTGGCCGCATCTTCTACAACCAAGCCAATATGAGCGCCCAAGGCATCGCGCAAATCGCGGTGGTCATGGGCAGTTGCACCGCGGGTGGGGCGTATGTGCCGGCCATGAGCGACGAGACCATCATCGTGAAAAACCAAGGCACCATCTTCTTGGGCGGCCCGCCCTTGGTTAAGGCCGCCATTGGCGAAATCGTCAGCGCCGAAGAATTAGGGGGCGGCGATGTGCACACCCGTTTGTCGGGTGTGGCCGACCACTTGGCCGACAACGACGCCCATGCCATCGCGCTTGCCCGTGAAGCGGTGGCGCGGTTGAACCACCGCAAGCAAGTGCAACTGGCGGTGCGTGAAGCCCGTGCGCCCTTGTATGACGTGCAAGAACTGCACGGCGTCATCCCTACCGACACCAAAAAGCCGTATGACGTGCGTGAAATCATCGCCCGCATCGTCGATGGCTCGGAGATGCACGAGTTCAAGCCGCGTTTTGGCGCAACCTTGGTGTGCGGTTTTGCCCATGTGGAAGGCATGCCGGTGGGCATCATCGCCAACAACGGCGTGCTGTTTTCCGAGTCGGCACAAAAGGGTGCGCACTTCATCGAGCTGTGTTGCCAGCGCAAAATTCCTTTGGTGTTTTTGCAAAACATCACCGGCTTCATGGTGGGGCGAAAGTATGAAAACGAGGGCATTGCCCGCCATGGCGCCAAGATGGTGACCGCCGTGGCCACAGCCCAGGTGCCCAAATTCACCTTCATCATTGGCGGCAGCTACGGCGCAGGCAACTACGGCATGTGCGGTCGCGCCTTCAACCCCCGTTTTTTATGGATGTGGCCCAACGCCCGCATATGCGTCATGGGCGGCGAGCAAGCCGCCAGCGTGCTGGCCACGGTGCGGCGCGACGGCATCGAGGCCAAAGGCGGCAGCTGGAGCGCCGATGAAGAGGCCAAGTTCAAGCAACCCCTGCTGGACCAATTTGCCCACCAATCCCACCCCTATTACGCCAGCGCCCGCCTGTGGGACGACGGCGTGATCGACCCTGCCGACACCCGACGGGTGCTGGCGCTGGGCCTGTCCGCCGCGCTGAATGCGCCCATTCCCGAGACACGCTTTGGCGTTTTTCGCATGTAATGTGTATGATTACGACTTTTAATACACATTGAGGGCGGTCTATGCGAACCAATATCGATATCAATGACGACTTGATGGCGGCTGCCATGGCCGCAGGCGGCTTCAAAACCAAACGTGAGGCGGTGGAAGAGGGCTTGCGTTTGCTCAGTCGCCGAAAAGTTTATGACGGCTTGCTCGCCTTGCGCGGCCAATTGCAATGGGACGATTCGGATGCGGGCTGGGCACGAGCTGCTGAACAACCCGTCACGGTGCAAGAGCCCAAGGCCACCTATCAAGGCAAGCCCTCAACCCGTGGACGCGGCGCATCCAAATGATCTTGGTAGACACCAGCGTCTGGATTGACTTTTTTCGCGGCCAGCGCAGTGCGGCCTGCGAGGCGTTGGCGCAGTGCCTGGGCGACGCCAGTTTGGAGGTCGGTATGCCTGACTTGGTGTTGTTCGAGGTGATGCGCGGGTTTCGCGAAAACCGCGCGATGCATGAGGCGCAAGCCTTGCTCACTGCATTGCCCGCCGTGGAACTGGGCGGCGCTGACAAGGCGCTAAAAGCTGCAGCACGCTACCGTCAACTGCGCTTACAAGGGCGCACCGTGAACAGCCCCATTGATGTGCTGTTGGCCAGCTATTGCATGGACCAAGGACACGTGCTGCTGCACAACGATGCCGACTTTGAATCACTGCAAATTCTTGGAGGCCTGGACACATGGCCTCATTAACAGCCGTCAATGCGATCCCCTACGTCATTGCGATCCCCTACGTCATTGCGAGCGAAGCGAAGCAATCTCCAGCGGGATCGTTTCGTCGCTGCGCTCCTCGCGATGACGCACATACCGGTCATTGCGAGCGAAGCGAAGCAATCTCCAGCAAGGTCGCTTCGTCGCTGCGCTCCTCGCGATGACGCATTAAGTTTTTTAAATCAACTCACAAAGCCACTCTTATGAACCACATCTACCACCTGCCCGAACACCAAACCCTGCGCGACCAAATGCAGCGCTTCCTGGAGCGCGAAGTCGAGCCCTATGGCCTGGAGTGGGAAAAGGCCGGCAAAGTGCCCCGCGAGGTGCTGCGCAAAATGGGCCAAGCCGGTTTCTTTGGCCTGATGTACGAGAGCGAATACGGCGGTGCCGAGGCCGATGCCCTCACCAACCTGGTGTTTGCCGAAGCGCTGTCACAGTCCACCTTTGCAGGCTTCATCGTCAGCGTGTTGGTGCACACCGACATGGCCTCACCCCATTTGCACCATGCAGGCACCAAGGCGCAAAAAGCCAAGTACATGCCCAGCATCATCGCGGGTGACACCATTTGCGCGGTGGCCATGACCGAACCCGGCGCAGGCTCAGACTTGTCGGGCATGAAAAGCACCGCCAAGCGCGATGGTGAGGGCTGGGTGCTCAACGGCACCAAGCTGTACATCACCAACGGTGTGCATGCCAACCTCTATTTTGTGGCCGCCAAAACCGGCGAGGGCAAGCACCAAATGTCCATGTTCATTGTGGAAAAAGGCACACCTGGTTTCAGCGTGGGCCGCGCTTTGGACAAGACCGGCTGGCTGTGTTCGGACACGGCCGAGTTGGTGCTGGACAACGTGCGCTTGGGGCCCGAGGCCTTGCTCGGCGAACAAGACAAAGGCTTTTACGCCCTGATGAAAAACCTGCAAACCGAGCGCATCGCTTTGGCCGCCATGGCGGTGGGCCACTGTCAACGTGCGATTGAATTGACCTTGGACTACGTGCGCCAACGCCAAGCTTTTGGCAAAGCGCTGTGGGATATGCAGCACATCCGCCAACGCATCGCCATGCTCGACGCCAAAACCCGCGCCGCACGCCAGTTCATGTACCACTGCGCCTGGTCGGTCACGCAAGAACACGACATCGTGCAAGAGGTGTCCATGCTCAAGTCGCTCACGGGCGAATTGGTCAACGAGGTGGTGGGTGGATGCCAGCAATTCTGGGGCGGCATGGGCTATATGCGTGAAGCACCCATCGAGCGCTTGTGGCGTGACGCCCGTGTGCTCGCCATCGGTGGCGGCGCCACCGAGGTGATGTTGGAAGAAGTGGCTAAGCGCTACTGAGCCGCAGCCAATGAAACCAAGCCATTGGCTTTTGGTGTTTATCGCTGCTTGGCGAGCAGCAACGCAGGCCGTTGGGCTGGCGCTGTGCTTGGGCGTGGCCAGCTTGGGCGCTTTGGCGCAAACCCCCGCCGAGCCGCCGTTGGCAAACGATTTGCGCGAAGAAGTCGTGCGTTGGCCCATCACTTTGCAAGACGCCAGTGGTCGCAGCGAAAACAAAGCCTTGGTACTGACCTTGTTCAAACCCCAAGGCGCGGGACCGTTTCCATTGCTGGTGCTCAACCATGGAAGAGCGCCAACACCGCAAGCCCGAGCCGCCCAACGGCGACTTCGCTATGAACGGCTGGCGCGGTTTTGGCTGGCCCAAGGTTTCGCTGTCATCGTGCCTACCCGGGTTGGCTACGGTCCTGAGAGTGAGGGCTTTGATCCCGAATTCACCGGCGCATGCAAGCAACCCAACCATGCGGTGATGGCCAAAGCCACGTCCGATCAGGTGTTGGCTGCCATCGCTTACGCCAGCACACAGCCCGATTTGGACACCACCCGCTGGCTGGTGGCAGGCCAATCGGTCGGCGGTTTTGCCAGCATTGCCACGGTGGCGCGTCAGCCACGCGGTTTGCTGGGGGGTATCAATTTTTCTGGCGGCACGGGCGGTAACCCTGATATCAAGCCCAAGCAACCCTGTGGCGTGGAATTTTTGGCTGATTTTTGGCATCAGCAGGCAGCCCGCAACACCCTGCCTATGCTTTGGATTTACTGGCAAAACGACTTGTTTTGGGGAGAGAAAGTTCCCCTGCTGTGGCACCAAGCTTGGTTGCAAGGGGGTGGACGTGCCGAGTTTCACCATCTGCCACCCGTGGGCAACGATGGTCACAACGGCATGAACCTGGACATGGTCCATTGGACGCCGTTGGTCCTGCGATTTCTTCAAAACTTGGGCTTTGCAGCTGCCAAGCCCGTCACACCCTGATGATTCACTGAGACTCCCCCATGCCTGTTACCCCGATGTTCAGCAAGATCTTGATCGCCAACCGAGGCGAAATCGCCTGCCGCGTCGCCGCGACTGCCCGCCGCATGGGTGTGCGCACTGTGGCGGTGTTCTCGGATGCCGACGCCCACGCGGCCCATGTCCAAGCCTGCGATGAGGCGGTGCACATCGGCGGCAACGCGCCGCGTGACAGCTATTTGCAGTGGCAGCGCATCTTGCAAGCCGCCATGCAAACTGGGGCCCAAGCCATCCACCCGGGCTATGGTTTTTTGAGTGAAAACGCCGACTTCGCCAACGCCTGCCTGCAAGCGGGTGTGGTGTTCATTGGGCCGTCCTCGGCGTCTATCCAAGCCATGGGGCTGAAAGCCGCGTCCAAGCAACTGATGGAAAAAGCCGGTGTGCCCCTGGTGCCGGGCTACCACGGCGCAGACCAAAACCCAGCTTTGTTGTCCAGTGAGGCCCAACGCATTGGTTTTCCGGTGTTGATCAAGGCCAGCGCAGGTGGGGGTGGCAAGGGCATGCGCATCGTTCAGCGTGAAGCAGACTTTGCTGAGGCCTTGGCGTCTTGCCAGCGCGAAGCACGCAGCAGTTTTGGCGACGACGCGGTGCTGATCGAAAAATACGTGCAGCGCCCCCGCCACATCGAGATACAGGTGTTTGGCGACAGCCACGGCCAGACCATCCATCTGCACGAGCGTGATTGCTCGGTGCAACGCCGCCACCAAAAGGTGTTGGAGGAGTCACCCGCACCGGGTTTGTCGCCCGAGTTACGTGAGCGCATGGGCGCAGCGGCGGTGGCAGCGGCCAAGGCAGTGAATTACCTGGGTGCAGGCACGGTGGAGTTCATCGTCGAGCAGTCCGAACGCGGCATGGACTTCTTCTTCATGGAGATGAACACCCGCTTGCAGGTGGAACACCCAGTCACCGAAGCGGTCACCGGCTTGGATTTGGTCGAGTGGCAGTTGCGCATCGCCGCAGGTGAGCCGCTGCCCCTGACGCAAGACCAGGTGACGGTGCAAGGCCACGCCATCGAAGCGCGTATTTGTGCCGAAACGCCAGACAACGACTTTTTGCCCGCCACCGGCCGCTTGCAGGTGATGCGCATACCCTTGGCGCAACGCT
Organism: Bordetella parapertussis; assembly: GCA_945882755.1. Taxonomy (GTDB): domain Bacteria; phylum Pseudomonadota; class Gammaproteobacteria; order Burkholderiales; family Burkholderiaceae_C; genus Limnohabitans. The sequence continues at coordinate 8,772 of CAMCWS010000052.1, forward strand.
TCTCGCAGGGAATGGTGCGCTGGGACAGTGGTGTGCGAGAGGGTGACGAGATCAGCCCTTACTACGACTCCATGATCGCCAAGCTGATCGTGCATGGCGACACCCGCGAGCAAGCCTTGGCCCATTTGGACCAAGCCCTGAGTGAATTGCACATCGTCGGCGTGGCCAACAACGTGGCGTTTTTGCGCCAAGTGGTGCGCAGCCCGTCCTTTGCCCATGCCCAGTTGGACACGGCGTTGATCGAGCGAGAAAAAGACCAGTTGTTCCATCAGCAACCTTTGCCCATTGCGCTGGCTGTGGCAGCGGCCATGGCCCACGGCTTGGCTGTTGAGCCGCCGCGCGGCAATGCTTGGGTTGACCCTTGGTCGCACACCGATGGCTGGTTGATACAAGGCCAAAGCCTGCGCAAGTTTGACTATGTTTGTGGCCAAGAAACAGGCGCGGCTGTGCTGACGCGTTCTAGCCACGGCCCCACCCAGTTGCAAATAGGCGGTCAAGCCCATGCCTTGGCGTGGCAAGTGCAGGGCGAGGCAGTGCAATTGCAATGGGGCGAGCAGCGCCTTCGTGCGCAGGTGTATGCGGTGAAAGACCAACTCCATGTGTTCGCCGACGTGGGCAGTGCCAGCGTCCATTTCGTCAACCCCTTGGCCCATGCGGCGCAAGGATCAGCTGTCAGCGGCAATTTGTCTGCCCCTATGCCTGGCAAGTTGTTGAGCTTTGCGGTCAAGGTGGGCGACACAGTGAAAGCAGGCCAAGCCTTGGCGGTGATGGAGGCCATGAAAATGGAACACACCGTTGCTGCACCTGCTGACGGCACTGTCGCCGAATTGTTGTACGCACCTGGCGACCAAGTCAATGAAGGCGCGCCTTTGCTGCGCCTTGAATCGCAGGAGACCTGAGATGAATATGACCCCTTGGCAGGCTTTGCAACAACGTGATTTAGAGGTACAGCAAAGTCCTAACGATCAGGCCTGTGCCTCGCCATGCATGTCGGTCTGCGTCATGAAAACCGATGCCGATGAATGCTGGGGATGCTTGCGCACCTTGGACGAGGTGGCGAATTGGTCGATCTACACCCCAGCCGAACAACGCGGTGTTTGGCATAGGTTATCTCAACGCATTCAACAGCATTTCCAACAAGCCTGAGCATGCGCCAACTGACCTTCTACTTGGACTTCATCAGCCCTTACGCTTACTTGGCATTCCACGCCTTGCTCAAAACCTTGCAGGGTCTCAACTGCCAGGTGAGCTACCAGCCGATATTGTTTGGCGCGGTGTTACAGCACCACGGGCAGTTGGGTCCTGCTGAAATCGAAGGCAAGCGTGAGTGGACTTACCGCCAAGTTTTGTGGCTGGCGCAGCAGCAGGGTTGCCCCCTGCGCATGCCCGCCAGCCATCCTTTCAACCCCGTCTCCTTGTTACGGCTGGCGCTGGCTTGTGATGCCCAAGGCCAGCCCAACCGCCACCAGTGCGAACAGCTGTTCCAGCATGTGTGGGGCGATGGCTTGGAGGCCAGCGACCCGCAGCGTCTCGCCGATTTGCAAGCCCGCTTAGCCCCAGTACGAGACCCGCAGTCTGACGAGGTGAAAACCCAGTTGCGCCAAGTCACTCAAGCGGCGATCGACAAGGGCGTATTTGGGGTGCCCACCATCCTGGTGGATGAGAAATTGTTTTGGGGTCAAGACGCCTTGCCGATGTTGAATGCGTATTTGCAAGGTGAGCCTTGGTTTGATGGACCAGACTGGCAGGCTTGCTCAGTTTTGCCCAAGACTTTGGAGCGCAAGCGCCCTTAATTCACATGGCGAAATGAAAACCAAGGGTTTGCACTTAAGTTGTCAGCCCTTGTTCAGTTTGAAGTCAGTCGCTGGCAAGCACCTGCCTTGAGAATCCCGTCAGACCTCCATTGGGGGGTACCACCAGGAGACTCCCATGGCTATCGTTCATGAAGACCGACCAATGTCGTCGGAAGAGAAAAAAGTGATTTTTGCGTCATCCCTCGGCACCGTGTTCGAGTGGTATGACTTTTACCTTTACGGCTCATTGGCTGCCATCATTGCCAAGCAGTTTTTCAGCGGCTTGGACGCTGGCTCGGCCTTCATCTTTGCGCTGCTGGCCTTTGCCGCAGGCTTTATCGTGCGTCCATTTGGTGCCATCTTCTTTGGCCGCTTGGGCGACATGATTGGGCGCAAATACACCTTCTTGGTGACCATCCTGATCATGGGCCTGTCGACCTTCATCGTCGGCATCTTGCCCACCTACGCCAGCATCGGCGTGGCAGCCCCCATCATCTTGATTGGCTTGCGTTTATTGCAAGGCTTGGCTTTGGGCGGCGAGTACGGTGGTGCAGCCACCTATGTGGCCGAACATGCACCGCACGGCAAGCGTGGCGCTTACACCGCTTGGATTCAAACCACGGCTACCTTGGGTTTGTTCCTGTCCCTGATGGTGATTTTGGGTACCCGCATTGCCATTGGCGAAGAAGCTTTTGCCGACTGGGGCTGGCGCATTCCTTTCTTGGTCTCCATCGCTTTGTTGGCCATATCGGTCTACATCCGTTTGTCGATGAACGAGTCACCCGCTTTCGTGAAAATGAAAGCTGAAGGCAAAACCTCAAAAGCACCCTTGACCGAGTCGTTTGGTCAATGGAAGAACCTCAAGATCGTCATCTTGGCCTTGATTGGATTGACCGCTGGCCAAGCCGTGGTTTGGTACACCGGTCAGTTCTACGCTTTGTTCTTCTTGACCCAGTCCTTGAAGGTCGATGGGGCTACCGCCAACCTCTTCGTGGCGGCCTCGTTGATCATTGGTACACCGTTCTTTATCGTGTTTGGCGCCTTGTCTGACAAGATTGGTCGCAAGCCCATCATCATGTTGGGTTGTTTGCTGGCTGTACTCACCTACTTCCCCGTGTTCGAGCAACTCACCAAAGCGGCCAACCCTGATTTGCATGCAGCGCAGCAAGCCAACAAAGTGGTCGTGATTGCCGATCCTGCCGAGTGTTCCTTCCAGTTCAACCCCACAGGCACGGTGAAGTTCACCTCGTCTTGCGATATCGCCAAACAAAAACTGGCGGCCAACTCGGTCAGCTACTCCAATGAAGTCGCACCCGCAGGCACACCAGCGCTCATCAAGGTGGGCGAGGTGGAAATCAAAACCGCGGTCACACCTGAAGATGTGGCTGCAGCCAAAGAGGTGGCTGAGCAGAAACTGCTTGCATTGAAAGCCGCTGAACCTGTTGACGCCAAAGCTGTGAAAACCGCTGAAGACGCTTTGAAGAATCTGTCGGATGAAAAGAAAAGTAAAGACGCCGTTATTTCAGCTAACTTGAGTGCTGCATTGAAGGCGGCTGGTTACCCCGCCAAAGCCGATCCTGCCAAAGTCAACAAGATTTACGTCATTGTTATCCTGACGTATTTGGTGATTTTGGTGACCATGGTCTACGGCCCCATCGCCGCCATGTTGGTGGAAATGTTCCCCACCCGCATCCGTTACACCTCGATGTCCTTGCCCTACCACATTGGTAACGGCTGGTTTGGCGGCTTGCTGCCCACCACCGCCTTTGCCATCGTGGCGCAAACCGGCAATATGTACAACGGCTTGTGGTACCCCATCATCATCGCTGGCGCCACCTTCATCATTGGCACCTTGTTTATCAAGGAAACCAAAGACGTGGACATTTACGCCGACGACTGATTTTCAGTTTCTGGTTATGCCCAGCCCTCCCCTTGCGGAGGGCTTTTTTTTACCTACAATCCGGCACCCCTTGGGAGATGCGCCATCGATATCTTTTTTCAACAAATCATCAATGGCTTGGTCTTGGGAAGCATGTACGCGCTGGTCGCGCTTGGCTACACCATGGTCTACGGCATCATCAACCTGATCAACTTTGCCCACGGCGAGGTGTTGATGGTGGGCGCACTCACCAGTTGGACGGTTATTGGCATCTTGCAAGAACATATGCCGTGGTTGCCGGGGTGGCTGGTACTGCTCATTTCTTTGATGGTGGCTTGCGCGGTGGCGGCGGCTTTGAACTTTGCCATCGAGAAGATTGCCTACCGGCCCTTGCGAGATGCACCCAAGTTGGCCCCGCTCATCACGGCCATCGGCATGTCCATTTTGTTGCAAACCTTGGCCATGATCATTTGGAAGCCCAACTACAAAGCTTTCCCCACCTTGTTACCCGCTGACCCCATCGACATTGGCGGTGCGGTCATCACGCCCACGCAAATCATGATCTTGGGTGTCACCGCCATTACGCTGGCCGTGCTGATGTGGTTGGTGAATGGCACCCGCTTGGGTCGTGCCATGCGTGCCACAGCCGAGAACCCCCGTGTCGCTACCTTGATGGGTGTGCGCCCTGACACCATCATCTCGGCCACTTTCATCATTGGTGCGGTGCTGGCTGCCTTGGCCGGTGTGATGTGGGCCTCCAACTACGGCACGGTGCAACATGCCATGGGCTTTTTGCCGGGCTTGAAAGCCTTCACTGCAGCGGTGTTGGGCGGCATCGGCAATTTGGCGGGTGCGGTGGTGGGCGGCATCTTGCTGGGCTTGATTGAGGCGATTGCCTCGGGCTATATCGGCGACTTCACCGGCGGCGTCTTGGGCAGCCACTATGCTGATATTTTTGCGTTTGTGGTGCTGATCATCATGCTGACCTTGCGGCCCTCGGGCTTGCTGGGCGAACGGGTAGCGGACCGCGCATGAACAAGTCCAAACTCTCTTCTTATTTTTTGTGGGCGATTGCCCTGTTGCTGCTGCCCTTGTTGCTGCAGTCGATGGGCAACGCCTGGGTGCGTATCGCCGACATGGCGCTGCTGTATGTGCTGCTGGCGCTGGGCCTGAACATCGTGGTCGGTTACGCCGGTCTGCTTGATTTGGGTTTCGTCGCCTTCTTTGCGGTGGGTGCTTATGTGTTTGGTCTGCTGGCTTCTCCGCACCTGACCGATACCTTCCCTTGGATAGCTGCTATGTTCCCCAATGGTCTGCACACCCCATTGTGGGCGGTGATACCTATAGGCGCGGGCTTGGCGGGTTTGTTTGGCATCTTGCTGGGTGCGCCCACCTTGAAGCTGCGCGGTGACTATTTGGCGATTGTCACTTTGGGCTTTGGCGAAATCATCCGCGTGTTCATGAACAACTTGGATAACCCGGTCAACATCACCAACGGCCCCAAGGGTTTGGGTGCCATCGACCCGATGACGGTGATGGGTCACCCCTTGTCGCGCAAGCTGGATTTGGGCTTTGTGGAACTCTCCAGCGTCACCCAGTACTACTACCTGTTCTTGGCGCTGGTCTTGGTGAGCGTGCTGATTTGCTATCGGCTGCAAACCTCTCGCATCGGGCGGGCATGGATGGCGATTCGCGAAGATGAAATTGCCGCCAAAGCCATGGGCATCAATACCCGCAACTTAAAGCTGATGGCGTTTGGCATGGGTGCCACTTTCGGTGGCGTGGCGGGGGTGATGTTTGCGTCCTTCCAAGGCTTTGTCTCGCCCGAGTCCTTCAGCCTGATGGAGTCGGTGATGATTGTGGCCATGGTGGTCTTGGGTGGCTTGGGGCATTTGCCCGGCGTCATCTTGGGCGCGGTGCTGCTGTCGGCCTTGCCCGAGGTGTTGCGCTATGTGGCTGGCCCCTTGCAAGCCATGACCGATGGACGCTTGGATGCGGCCATCTTGCGCCAGTTGCTCATTGCCTTGGCCATGATAGGCATCATGTTGTGGCGTCCCCGTGGCCTGTGGCCCTCGCCTGAGCACGGCAAAGCCTTGCCCAACAGCGGACACAAGCCATGAGCATGCCGGTGTTGCAAGTACAAGGTATCTCTAAGCGCTTTGGCGGTTTACAGGCTTTGAGCGATGTGGGTATGACCATACAAGCCGGTCAGGTGTATGGCTTGATTGGCCCCAATGG
>CAMCWS010000053.1 GCA_945882755.1 Bordetella parapertussis
CTGTGCATGGCACCCTTGCCGCGGGCCTTCCAATGGGCCGATGGCTCTGCTTATATGAACCATGTGGAGTTGGTTCGCGCTTCGCGCAACAGCGAGGTGCCTGCCAATTTTTACGAAGACCCCTTGATGTACCAAGGCGGCAGCGACGACTTTTTAGGCCCTTGTGACCCCGTGGTCTGCCCCAGCACGGATTACGGCATCGACTTCGAGGCCGAGGTGGCGGTCATCACCGGCGATGTGCCTATGCAGGTGTCGCCCGAGCAAGCCTTGGACAGTATCCGTTTGGTGATGATTGCCAACGATGTGTCGCTGCGCCGCCTCATCCCCAACGAGCTGGCCAAGAACTTTGGCTTTTTGCAAGGCAAGCCCGCCACCGCTTTCAGCCCTGTGGCCGTTACCTTGGATGAATTGGGCGACGCGTGGGAGCATGGTCGTTTGCACCTGAGCATGCGCGTGGACTGGAACGGCAAGCGTGTGGGCATGTGTGAAGCCGGGCCCGAGATGACCTTCCACTTTGGCCAGCTGATTGCCCATCTATGCAAAACCCGCAATGTGCGAGCTGGCAGCATCATCGGCAGCGGCACCGTCAGCAACAAGGCGGTCGAGGTCGATGGCGGCAAAGACTGGCCCAAGGGCTACAGCTGCATCGCCGAAAAACGCGCGATTGAAACGATTTTGGATGGCAAAGCCAGCACCGACTTTATGCAGTTCGGTGACACGGTGCGCATCGAAATGAAAGGGCGGGATGGTCAAAGCGTGTTTGGCGCCATTGACCAAACCATCGCGCCGCTTAAAGCAGGCTAGGGTCGCCTGCCATCTTGTCGAACTTCACAAAGTATTTGCGAGCTAAAGCGATCAACTGAGGGTCTGTTGGGTGGTCGCTGGGAATGTTCTCGATGATGGTGTGGGCACAGGCCTTGGCGTGGCTGTCGCACCAAGTTTTGAATTCGGTGCGTGCGGTGCCTGCACCGGTTAACAACACTTCATGGCTGCCTTCTAAGGCCTGCACGATCTCGGCATAAAACGCTTTGTTGTCAGGGTGTTTGCCTTGGTGACTGTGCTTGCTGCGCGAATGCACACGCTCGCCCTGCACATGCTCGCGGTCAAACATCAGCACATGGGCTTCGGCGTGGTCCATCCACACAACGGCATGAAAAGTAGACATGGTGTTCCTTGTAAAAGATTAAACGGGGTGTGCTTGCTCGAAGGTGGTTTGGCAGGTGATGCAGCGCAGGGTATGGGGTGTGGCATCCAGTCGCAACGCAGGGATGTGGGTGCCGCAGTCCACGCACAAGCCATAAACGCCTTCTTTGATGCGCAGCAGCGATGCGTCAATCGCCAGCAACTCGGCGGTTTCATGCTCGTTGATGGCAAAAGCGATGTCTCGACCGGTTTGTATTTGCGCGTTGTCGTCCTCGCTTTTGTCCAAAGCCTCGCTGGCAGCGTCTGCGCGGCTGATGGGTCCGCCGCGCTGTGCGTCGATTTGCGCCAGTAAGGCGTCGCGTTCTACAACGAGACGGTGTTTGTATTTCTGAGCGGTGACGGCATCCATGAAGCCTCCTGTGAAATCAACAAAGCCCATATTGCCCCCCCGCATGACGTTAGACCTTGACCTTGGTCAACAAAGCCCCAGTTTGGCAAAACGGCACAATCTTGGTTTTCTTCACGACACCAAGAGCACCCATGAAAGCCATTGACTACAGCGTCTACTCCACCTTGTCCATCACCCGCCGCGGCCCCAGGGACAGCGTGCTGGATATCCAAATGAAGGCCATCAACGGCAAATTGCCCACGGCAGGACATGCGGGCCACGAGGACTTGTGCGAGATTTGGCGTGATGTTGGCCGCGACGACAGCGTGCGTTGCGCGGTGCTGCGCGGCGAGGGCATGGGTTTCTCGGGTGGCGGCGACTTGCAACTGGTGCAAGACATGGCCGAGGACTTCGAGGTGCGAACCCGCGTATGGAAAGAGGCGCGGGACTTGGTCTACAACGTCATCAATTGCGACAAACCCATCGTCAGCGCCCTGCACGGCCCAGCTGTGGGTGCGGGACTGGTGGCAGGTTTGTTGGCCGACATTTCCATCGCTGCCAAAAGCGCCAAGATCGTCGATGGCCATACCCGCTTGGGCGTGGCCGCTGGTGACCACGCAGCCATCATCTGGCCCTTGTTGTGCGGCATGGCCAAAGCCAAGTACTACCTGTTGCTGTGTGAGGCGGTCAGCGGCGAAGAGGCCGAGCGCATTGGGCTGGTGTCTTTGTGCGTGGAAGACGATCAATTGCTCAACAAAGCCTATGAAGTGGCCGACAAATTGGCCAATGGCAGCCAAAGCGCCATCCGCTGGACCAAGTATTCCTTGAACAACTGGCTGCGCCAAGCCGGTCCTGCATTTGACACCTCGCTGGCGCTGGAATTCATGGGCTTTGCCGGCCCTGATGTGCGCGAAGGTGTGGCGTCCTTGAAGGCCAAGCGGCCTGCCGATTTCGGCTGAAAAACTAACGGATTAACAGAAATCCAGGCTCGGAAAACCTATATAAATCAATAACTTATGATGCAAAAACGCACACTCACACGATGCTTTTAGAACACATGTCCAGCCAAGCAGTCATTAAAGGCCAGTATTTATTAAGGTTTACCCACCACATTGATTGAAATTGTTTTTCTGAATGCGGTGCCGTATGAGCGGTGCGCACTATCCCCAAATTGCAAAGTCAATTTGTATTTTCCAGGCTGTAAAAATATTTCAGCCTCAGATTGACCTTTTCCGTAATGCTTGTGTTGATTGTCGAATGGAATCACCACATTCTTTTCAATATCCACTGCATTGATAAACAAATGATGATGCCCTGTCCCTGGTCTCACCTCAGTTGCTGGCGCCAATTCCAAACCGCTGACAGAAAATTTGGCCCAAAATGTTGGCTCAACAGTGTCTCCATCTTTGGGATAAACAAAATCTACCCCTTGTGCAGCAACCAATAAGGGCGCGATAAACAAACCCAACAAAATTAGGCTCTTCTTCATAGATTTCCTTTGCTAAAAAAATGGCGGGTTAACTGAGCTTAGGGCACAGCATGTGGAGCAACTCTAGATTACGGGTTCCCTCGACCGCCACCCGCCAATCGTTGTCAGCCTCCTCGCTGGCACTGATGCGTTCACCACTGAGCAGGGGTCCGGCAAAAAATTCACCCGACAGATTACGAAAAAGCTGTTTGCCACAGTCATACTCTTTGCGTGTTTTGCTAGACAACACGCGATTTAAAGGAAAACTGTAATTGAGCATTTCCCAAACGATCACCTTGTCTTTGTTAATTTGTACGGTGGCCGGGTCGTAATAAAAAACAGCTTTACCGTTGTCTGCATATTCAAGCCAGTCAGCGTGAGTTAAGGTCAACGAAAAAAATGCGATCAATCCTGCCAGAAGTTGTATTTTCATAGTGAGTTCACAAATTGCAAGACTGCATCTCGTTCATCTTTTGGCATCGAGGCAAACGTATCTCGTGCTTTTTTGGCCTCACCGCCGTGCCACAAAATTGCCTCTAATACATTTCGCGCTCTGCCATCGTGTAAAAAATGGGTACTTCCATTGACCTGTTGCGACAGGCCAATGCCCCACAAAGGTGCTGTACGCCAGTCTCGCGCTCCCGCCATAAACTCGGGTCTGCCATCAGCCAATTCTTCACCCATGTCATGCAACAACAAGTCGGTATAAGCACGAAAAGTGGTGTTAGCAATCACAGGCAACAAAGGGTAATCGCCTGTTTTCAGCTCTGGCAAATGACACTGGGCACATCCTGCCTTTTCAAAAAGAATTTGACCACGCTGCACTTGCTCAGATTCTTTATTCCGAGGTGGGGGTGGTGCCAGTGCCGCTTGCCAAAACTCCAGCTGATCCCAGTTGTAATCGAGTAATTCAGGGCGATTACCTGGCGGCATAGCCAAGCACAGCGTTTGAACAGGCGGACAATTTTCTTCTATGTACAAAGACGAGGTGACCCCCATGTCACCGAGAAATGCAGTGGCAGTTTGCTGCCTGATGCTGGGCTGGGCTGCCTTCCATCCAAAACGCCCCACTGCTTCAGTACGCTTAATATCGTCGCGGACATAGTTGATCCGGCCATTCAGACCTTGTGTTTTTTGGTGCTCGGCAATGGCTTGAAGACTTGCCTGCGGAACAGCTTCGAGAAATCCCAAGCCAAACAAAGCTTGTGTATTTCTTAAAGAAAACATGACATCTGGCTCGAGAGGTCCAAAAGCCAAGTTTTCTATGCGTAACTGTGGTTTGCGTAATTCAACTTTGGTACCGTCTGCCAAGGTGACTAGGTGATATAGCCAGTCGATAAAAACATCTGCTTCACCAGGTTTACGGTTCTCCTTCAGTCCCACGCTCACGCCAGTGACCTGTATCTGATCGCCGTAGTGAGGATGCGGTTTTGGCGCACCATGCGGACCCTCTCCCGGAACAGACAGACGCAATAGTTGTTGAGTAATGACCGTGTTATCAAGGGTACGCCCTCGCCCCGCTTGAACATGGCATACAGAACAGGCGTCAGCTATGAAAGTAGGCCCCAAGCCCCAGTGTCCGCCAAGCAATGGGAACACCACCCAAGGCACAGAAAATTCCTTTTCACCTTCTCTGAAAACTCCGAGTTGTTTAAAGCTTAGGCCCGCAACAGGCTGCAAATACACCTGCTGAGGACTAACAGGCTTGGGCTCGCTGCGAACAATTTGTGCCCACGCCTGCCATGAGAACAGGCAAGCCAAGCCAAGGCCGCCGACATACACCAAACCTTTGCACCATATCATTTATGGCTTTCTGTTCAGTTTCTTCAACGACCCCTACAAGCCGCTTCTAGCACTTTTGTTCCATAGCGCAAGATTTGTATACAGGGTCTGGAAGCACAACACCTTCACACGCCTCCTTGACATTGATCTTGGCATTACGGCATGCAGTGCCCAATGCAACCATGGAGTCTGTCGCTGCATTTTTCATGTCACAGAAATAGTCTTGCTGCTTTTTGGCGTCTTGACAGGTGCCCACACGGGTTTTCTTTTCCTCTTCATTGGCTGAAACAGTCAGGGAAAACAGGGCCAATGACAATAAAGCTATGGATGTCTTTTGAATTGTGTTCATATCATCTTTGAAAGAAGTTTGGTTCTGAAATAAAAGAAGCAAGCTGCATACGCTTTGTATGCAGCTTGCTAATCACTTAGGCATGTAAACCTTGATCAAGCAAGGCTCTCTCCTCGTCCTTCCTTGGCGATATAGCCATAAGCTGCATTGCTACGCTCGCCACCCATGGCCAAATACTCGGCCTTCATTTGGGCAATCATGTCGTGGTCGAAGGCTTTTGCATCAGCAGCGATCTTCTGTGCGTCCAAGCGGTACAGCTTGGCAGAGTTTTCACCGAAGATCTTGTTTTTGACAGATCCGCGGCCATCGCCCAGCTTGATTTTCCAGCCTTGTTTTTTCATCATGTCATCTGGAATCTCAAGGCGGCGCATGGCTTCGATCTGCCACTGGGGCGAGCCGTACCACACCGAATCAGTGCCCCAAACCACGCGCTCAGGACCCATCAGGTTGACCAATTGTCCGATGAAGGCGGCACAGAAGCGAGGGTCTGTCACTGCGGTACTGGCAAAGCTTGATCCGATTTCGGCATAAACATTGTTGACGCCGTATTTTTGAGGAATACGAGCCAAGTCTGTCGCCCACTGAATATAGCCATCCTTTTCAAACTGGGCCATTTCCATGTCTGGCTTGTCGGCCAACCATGGACGCAAAGCAGCATGGTAGATGACAAAGTTCATTTTGGGCCAGTCTTTCGCGGCTTTACCCACATCAGCGACAGTTGCGTTTTCCCAAGTACCGGCAAAAGCTTTTTCATAGTCACGTGGCATCAAGCCCTTGTGGATACAAATGGTGTTGATACCCGCTTTGAGCGCTTTTTCATAGAACGGATACATGAGCTTTTCATCGTCCAGGCGCCAAGCGTATTTGGACGGGCCGAAGGGGTCGCCAATGGTGTAGGACTTCCAGGACACAGGCTTGAGTTCGGCAATGGCACGGTCCACTTCATCCATCCAATTGGGGTATTTGGGTGTGATGATGGAGTGACCCAACATACGCACGCTGCCCGCCATTTTGTTGACTGCACGGCAGGCGTTTTGAATCGCATCATTGGAGAGCAACCACCAGTTCGGGTCATCAAACGGCGCACCAGACAGCAAAGCAATAGTGGTATCACTGTCAAGAAAAATTTCCTTGAGGTAGTTGTCCATTTTGTAACGCGACAAATTGGTGGGAACACTGCCAATATTGGGATTGACATTTGCGCCTTCAGCCCATTTGGTCAAACCCAGCAGACCTTCCTCTTTGAAATCATCACGGATAAAGTGGGTTTGATCATCAAAGATGAATTGACCCTTGTATTTGGCTTTACGGTCTCCTGCTGCATCAGGGCTTTTGACCTCAGCTGCATTGACATCAAAAATGTCACCGTGAACCATGTTCATGGCCATGAAGGCAGCAGCCATGCCCGAGGAAGATGCCAGAAATTTGCGGCGCGTTGTGTTGTGACGTTTGGCTTCTTTGTCAGCAATTTCTTTGATTAGGAACTCAACCTTTTTTTGCTTTTCCGTTTGCGGCATTGGGTTGTATTCGCCATTGGAGACAATTTGTGTTGGTATTGGCGAACGAAATGCGGCCTCGTCCGCATGCAAACATTCATCGAATTCTCTTTCGGTCATGGAAACGCCGAAGGGGCGTTGTTTATCACTCATAAAAGTCTCCTTTTTGATGTTAATACCCGAACACAAAAAAGTGTTTGGTTTGCGAAATGTGATGCATACCTAATCAATTGTCAATAAAGAATATTTAAACGCTAGGGTATTCACTTAGCTTCGCCGCAAACTCTCACCATGTATAAATCTGAAAGTCCCAAGATCTTAAAAAAAATAGGATATTTTGCGAAGGGTGCTAAAAATATATAGTCTGAAATTGCCACATGCGCAGTCATTTGCGCCATGGTGGTTCAACCCAAGGAAAAGCCCATGAAAGCTGTTTGGTACGAGCGCAATGGTGGCGCCAAAGATGTTCTGATTTACGGCGATCTACCCACTCCACAGCCCGCCGAGAATGAAGTGCGTGTGCAATTGTTTGCTTCAGGGGTGAATCCTTCCGATGTCAAATCGCGTTTGGCGCGGCCACTCCAAGACCCTTTCATCGTGCCGCACAGTGACGGCGCCGGCATCATCGACGCCATCGGTCAAGGGGTGGATCCGGCTCGACTGGGGGAGCGGGTATGGATCTGGAATGCCCAATGGCAAAGACCTATGGGAACCTCAGCGCAATATGTCTGCCTGCCTTCAGAGCAGGCGGCTCATTTGCCAGACGGCACCTCATTTCAGGAAGGTGCCTGCATGGGAATTCCAGGATTGACAGCGTTACAAGCTGTTCGGATCGCAGGGGATGTGACAAAACAAACCGTGCTTGTCACTGGTGCATCGTCTGCAGTTGGTCATTATGTGACCCAGATGCTAAAGAGGATGGGCGCCAAAGTCATTGGCACAGTGGGCTCACCAGCCAAGGCCGCACATGCCAAGGAAGCCGGAGCGGATGACTGCCTTTTTTACAAAACTGATGATGTCGTGACGCAAGTTAAAGACCTGACACACGGAAAAGGCGTCGACACCATCATTGACATGGATTTTTCCACCACCATTTCATGGGTTGCTCAAGGTGTTTTGCGACCCCACGGCCATTTGGTGTGTTACGGGTCTAATCCTCCTGCACAGGTGCCTGTGATGTTCAGGCCGCTACTATTTAACTCCATCAGCATGAGTTTTTTCTTGGTCTACGACCTCCCGGTTCAGCAGCGCGAACCGTGTGTGCACATTTTGAACAGGATGCTGGAAAACAAACAGCTCAAGCACACTATCGGGGCAACTTTTTCATTGCAGCAAACTGCTGAGGCCCACTTGACTGTCGAGGCGGGTCAAACCATAGGAAATGTTGTTATTGCGGTCGACCATTGAAAATGAAAAGGTTTGCTTCTGGCGCTAGTGCATAAGGTGTTATCTGGCTCAGAATATTTTTTCAACAATGCCCAAGTTCCCTTGCACCATTGATGGGCTTAAAAAAAAGTGACTTGGCAGTCTTTAGTGTTTATAGTGCGATTTATGCTTGAGGCAAGGTTGTTTTTGCCCTTTTGATCCATTTCACCTTAAAGGAAAAAAATGAAATCAATAGTTATTTTGACTTTATTGAGCACAGTTTTAGTGACCGCTCTAGCCCAAAGTAAAGATACTCGGGGCGGTACTTGTGAACAAACAAAAATGCAATTTGAACACTACTGCAGTAAAAAGGGAGACCCTACTAAAGACGAGATATTTACGACAGCCAATATTGCTTGCAATAACGCTAAGAGAAATATGGCTGCCGCCTGCGATGGAAGCAGTGAGAAAGACATGCCTTACGGATTTGATCAGAACGGGACGCCTGTTGTAGATCTAATTCAAAAGAAAAGTAATTAGTTCTGGCTCGGTTGAAAAAAGACTTCGCTCTTTAAAAGTGGCTTTTACCGACTTGCTGTGTTGCCGCAGACAACCCTATGAATCTTGGTGATGTCCTCATCTGAGTCGATTTTTCCCCATTTGATCTGTGTTTGGGTAAAGCTTTCCAAAACTTCGCCCAAGCCATTCAAATCCGAAAAAACAACAAAGGACAAGGTACTGAAATTTGCTTGCGAACAATTTAACTTTTCTTGCTTTACAACTGACCAATTTCTTTTGGAGGCAGTCCCCGATTCCAATGTTGTAAAGTTTTGTAAAACTTCAATTTCTATGTAAGGGCTTTCTGAATTGATTGAATATTCGCGAATGTAGTGGTCTACCCTCATGCCCTTTGATCCTGGTCGCCAAGGTTCAATTTGGGTCGTAAACAAAAATTTCCATTCTGCTGAGGCTGAAAAACACAGCAAAAGTAACCCCGATAACACCCACTTTTTTTGCATAGCTTGTCTACACCGTCTTACTTTCTCAACACAAAAAGCTAAACCCCTTAACCGACTCCATTTACTATGTAATATACGTGCATTGACTCGATGAAATTTGAAGGCAAAAAGTCACCCATAGGCCCTCAGCGCGACAAGAAATAGCGTCTAAAAATTAAAAGCATCACTTGTGCTGCTTTTTCAAGAAGCTCCTCGACCTGGCCTCGAACCAAGGATTACACTTCTCGCCATGCAAGCTTTCAGACAACTGCGCCATCTCACCCGCTTCGTGCTGGTGTGGTTTGCTTTGTCTTTGGGTGTGGCGATGGCGTCTTCATTGGTGGCACCCAAATCCACCGAACTGGTCTGTACCAGCGGCGGCATGCTCAAACTGGTGGACGTGGATGGCACTGACAGCGCTGTACCCAGCCACGGAACAATGGACTGCGCCTTGTGCTTGCCAGTGGCTTTGCCACCCGCTCCTAGCTCGGTGCAAGCAGCGCCCGTTTCTCCCCTTTCCCATGCCCTGCAAGCTACTGCAGCGGCCCATATAGCGTCGGCTACCGCGCCGCCGCTGCCTTCTCGCGGACCTCCCTCTCTCTGAACATCTTCTGACGCTTACGTCAAGTGTTTCTTGGCGTGTTTTGTTATTTTGATTTTCAGAGGTTCGAATGTTTAAAGCGCGTATGTCGTTTTCGGTTGCAGTACTTTTTATTTTTTCGCCATGGGTGTTGGCGCAAGAATCCACAGCTGTTTTAGGTGCAGTGGAGGTGTCAGCACCAAAGGAGGGGGCTTTGCCGGCCTCAGCTGTTTTGACATCTGTGGACCTGATGGGTGCAGATATGGTGGAAGACAAAAACGTCAAAAACAGTTGGGAGTTATTGGGGCAGATGCCGGGTATTTCCTTGAAGTCTTGGCAGATGGGATTGGAGTCGGGCAAGCCAGCGCTGCGTGGGTTCAATGGTGAGGGTTACATCAGCGGTGTAAAACTGCTGATTGATGGCGTACCCGCCAATACCAATGCGGGGCATATGCGTCAATTGGACATGATTTTCCCTTTGGACATTGACTACATTGAAGTGGTGCGCGGAACCAATGACCCGCGTTATGGTTTGCACAGCATTGGTGGAAATATCAATGTGGCCACCAAACAAGGTGGCAATTACCGCGACGCAAGATTGTCTCTAGGTAGTTGGAACACCACTGACTTCCAAGCGGTGTTTGGCAGCCAAACCGAAGAAGTGTCGTCAAATTATTTTTTTGCAAAATACAAATCCGACGGTTTTCGTGACCATTCCGACACCGATAAATACGGTTTTGGTGCCAAGTGGTTTTATCGCCCCACCGGCAGCGACATGGAACTAGGCTTGGTTGTCAGGGGTTTTAACGGGACCGCAGATGAGGCGGGTTACCTCACACAGTCCGAGTACGACGCATCACCACAGCAGCATGTGTCCACCAGAAGTGGCGCTGATACAGACAGTCGTCAAATGCAAACAGTGAGTGGGCATTTGGAATATGCCCTGACACCCAGCACTTTTCTATCGACCAAACTCTACTACAGCGGTTTAACGGATGACCGCAATGTCACGTACCCCGCTGACAGCACTGCAAATATTTATTCACAAAACAGAACTTGGAACGAGGATCACTTTGGCTTGTTGGGTTCTTTGACTTGGGAAATGAGTCCAGCGGTAACGCTTGAAACGGGTCTAAACGCAGAGAAGCAAGACAACCAATACAAAAGACATTATTGGGCAGCGACTGGTGCATATACGGGCACTGTGAGCACTTGTACATCCTATCGATTAACCGCGGCCGGAGCTGCAACCTCGCGGTACAGCGAATGCTGGGACTACACCGTTGAAAACACAGGTGCATATGTGCAAGCCATTTTTCGACCGTTCCAAAGTTTGAAGATCGTTCCTGCATGGCGTGTCGACCATTTTTCAGGGTCTTCATCAGGCCACAAAAACAATACCGCCGCCTACTCGAACAACGACATGACGGACTATGGTTGGATCAATCAACCGAAGTTGAGCGTGGTTTATAACTTCAATTCGAACAACAGTGTGTATGCAAATTGGGGCAAGACATTTCAATTGCTCACAGGCGGCGCATACACTTCGGGGCCTTATGCATCCAGCCTAGCCAGTGCGTCGGTGAATTCAGGTGAAGAGTTGGGATACAAGTTCAACGATGGTTCCGGGTTAGATGGCCGCATCGCTGTGTGGCAACAAGACTCGCCAGACGAAGTGGCGAATTTGGCAGCGGCAGGAACGTTCAGCCGCCTAGGATCTACCCGAAGAAAAGGGCTTGATTTTCAACTAAACAGTCAAGTCAATCGTTCGGTAAAAGTCTGGTTTTCCCACTCTGTGCAAGAGGCAAAAATAATTTCTGGCCATACCTCTTCGCTGACAGGCAAGCAAGTGTTTGGCACACCAGAATACATGACCACACTTGGCGCAGAATATGCTGTGAACGAGCAAACCAGCCTTGGCTTACAGGGCAGGGCACAAGGTGATTACTACATCAATACATACAACACCAATGGCAAGTTCGGCGAGTACGCGTTGCTCGACACCCATGTGAAATTCCAACCAAGCAAAAGCATCACGCTCGATTTTCAGGTTCGTAATCTGCTGAACAAGGTGTATGCCTCCGATGTGTGGGATTACAACGCTGACAGTTCCGGTGGCTCATCTGTACCGTTCTTTTCTGCAGGCGCCCCCCGCTCAATTTTCTTAACTGCCATGGTTAAGTTTTAACCTTGAAATATCTGTTGATGCGCCGCCATTTCTTGAAGGTGCACCTGTATCTGGGCTTGTTACTCGGCGGGGCATTTGCCCTGCTCGGGTTGACGGGCAGTTTTTTGGTGTTCTATCCTGAGATAGACAGAGGCTTGAACCCTGAG
The DNA here is from genome assembly GCA_945882755.1 of Bordetella parapertussis. Taxonomy (GTDB): domain Bacteria; phylum Pseudomonadota; class Gammaproteobacteria; order Burkholderiales; family Burkholderiaceae_C; genus Limnohabitans. Next base: position 11,904 of record CAMCWS010000053.1, read on the forward strand.
TTGGTGAATTTTTCTGTCATGCGTTCGCCTCCGTCTGTACAAGCATGGTTTGACCATTTGCATGCACAGTTTCCACAGCGAAAAGGACCTTGGCGTATTGAAATTCCACGCAGCACAGACCAAGTGGTGTTTGCCAGGTATTTGAAACCCGAAGAAGCAAACCCGAATGTCTTTGCGCCCATGGTCGTCGCCTTGGATCCCAGCTCTGGCGCTGTGCTCAGTACCCGCATGTGGGGTGATTATTTGGTGACTTGGGTATATGACCTTCACTACTCCATGTTGATGGGTAAATCGGGAACGGTTCTTGTCAGTCTACTGGGCATGGCTTTGCTGGTCAGTGTGGTGTTGGGCGTTTACTTGTGGTTACCACGAGGCAAGCAACGCCTCATCAAAGCCATTCCCAAAATTCGGACAGGCAGCAAAAAAGCTGTTTACGATTTGCACAGTTACACCGGCGCTTACGGTGCGGTGTTGTTGCTCTTGATGGTGGTCACAGGCGTGGGGCTGGCTACGCCGCAATGGGTAGAGCCAGTGGTGAATCTTTTTTCTGTGCGAATGGGAAAACAAACCGTGTATTCAGCGGTTCCCATGCCCGACACAAAACGCATCACAGCTGACCAAGCAATATCTGCAGGACTTGCGGTTTTCCCGACTGCCAAATTGCGCTGGATTGAAGCGCCCATCAAAGTGGAAGATGTCTATGTCTTGCGTTTTCAACAGATCGGTGAACCCAGTCAAAGATTTCCCAAAACCTTTGTCTGGATCGACCAGTTTTCTGGCCAAGTGCTTGCCAGCCATGATGCGTTGAAGGTTGGCGCAGGTGATTTATTTTTTGATTGGTTGCACCCCCTGCACAATGGAGAAGCATTTGGTTTGACAGGACGCATACTTGCTTTTATCGCGGGATTATTCCCTTTGGTATTGCTCGTGACCGGGTGGATACGCTGGCTGCAAAAGCGCAAAGCCACATGGGCAGCGAATCAAAAGTAGGTACGCCAGCATTGCTTCGTGAATTAGTATGGTGCGATTTGAGTCGTTAAAACTATTGATTTGCCAAGAAGAACAAGCTACATCGATTGCTTCACGCGTTATTTTCATGGTGGGTTTTATTTTCAGTCTTGTCTCATGGTCTATGACCGAAGAACAAATCATCGCAGCCTTGTCTTTGTCAGAAAACAGCACGGGCAATATTGCTGATGCGATTGAAGAGGCCACCGGCGCACGCTGTTGGAGGTCGGCTGACATGAAACCGAATTTTGACTCTCGGGTGGTGGCGACGGTTTGCGACAAGCACAGGCTTCTTTCGTGGCGTGGTTCCCTGTATCGTCGCCATCACCGTTGGGTGCGCTTGGGCGGTGGGTTATGTTCAAGGGTCAAAAAACACAGCCCCATCGCTGGCGCTAAGAACGGTGTTTCATATTTCTAGCGAGCAGAAATCCATGAAATGAAGATAGACAGTGGCGTCATGAAAATGCGGCCTTTGAGGGGCATTGATATTCCTGCTGGTGCAAAGGTTTCATTTGTCAAAGCAAGTCCGAATGGCTGTCACGTGATGTTGATGGGACTCAAAAGAAGTTGAACTGGAGGTTTGGGTTCATTCACTCCAAGACGCGAATAAGGCTGAAGAACACAAGCACTTAGCCCGTTTAGGCACAATCACATGTTTTTCGCTTAAATTTATTTGACTGTGAGTGCATCTCGTACCCCCATCATCGTTGCCAGCGTCGTGTTGTTTCACGTGGCCGCGCTGTGGGCTTTGCATGCTGGTTTGTTGCAGCGGGTGGTGGAAGTGGTGTTGCCGGTCATGGCCATCAGCCAAGCAGAGCCTCCACCTGCGCCACCGCCGCCCAAACCCCCCGAGCCGGTGAAGCCGCCCGAACCCGTCAAAACCCCGCCGCCCAAACCGGTGCAACCCGTCTTGACGCCGCCGACCACGCCTCAGACCCCAGCCCCCGCCACGCCCGAACCACCGGCTGTGTTGGCTGCACCTACCGCTGCGCCCACCGCACCCGTGGTGCAAGCCGCGCCGCCTGCACCACCTCCGCCCCCCGCGCCACCAGCACCTGCGCCTGCACCCCCCGCGCCGCCAGCTCCTGCGAAAGTAGAGTTGCCGTCCTCCAAAGCCGATTACCTGCACAATCCACCGCCCGATTACCCGCGCATGAGCAAGCGCTTGGGCGAGCAGGGCAAGGTGGTGGTGAAGGTGTTGATCGGCGAAGATGGCCGGGCACAAAAGGTAGAGCTTCTGACCACCAGCGGCTTTGAGCGTTTGGACAAATCAGCGATGGAGGCAGCCATGCGTTGGCGCTATGTGCCAGGCAAGCGAGGCGGTGTGGCAGAGGCCATGTGGTACCAAGTACCGATTCAATTCACTTTGGAATAAAGAGCAGTCATGAACAACGAATTTGGACTCATCAATTTATGGACCGAGGGCGACGCAGTCACACGCTTTGTAGCGATTTTGCTGCTGGCCATGTCCTTGGCGTCTTGGGTGGTCATCATTGTCAAGTCGCTCAATTTGCTGAATATCCGCCAACAAGCCTCGCGTATTGAGGCGTTTTGGCGCAGCCCCCATGTGCTCAGTGGTGCGCAAGTTTTGGGCGATGAAGACAACAACCCCTTCAGAGCCATGACCCAACGCGGCCAAGAAGCCTTGGCGCATTTGAGCAGCCCCAG
>CAMCWS010000054.1 GCA_945882755.1 Bordetella parapertussis
CAAAGAGTCGCCTTGTCGCATTGTGAATAAGCGCAGCATCACAAAATAACAATTGTCTTAGATCATCTCCAAGGCCATGGCCGTGCCTTCGCCGCCACCGATACACAAGGTGGCCAAACCTTTTTTCAAGCCCTTGGCTTTCAAAGCATGTAACAAGGTAACGATGATGCGGGCACCCGACGCGCCAATCGGGTGACCCAAAGCACAAGCGCCGCCATTGATGTTGACGATGTCGTGCGGCACTTTCAGTTCGTGCATCAGCGCCATAGGCACCACGGCAAAGGCTTCGTTGACTTCCCACAGGTCTACATCGCTCACCTTCCAACCGGCACGGGCCAAAGCTTGCTGGGTGGCGCCCACGGGCGCAGTGGTGAACCACTCGGGGGCTTGTGCAAAGGTAGCGTGGCTGACAATGCGAGCCAAAGGTGTGCAGCCCAATTTTTTGGCCGTGCTCTCACGCATCATGACCAAAGCAGCAGCACCGTCGTTGATGGATGAGCTGGACGCGGCAGTGATGGTGCCGTCTTTTTTGAAGGCGGGTTTCAAGGTTTTCACTTTGTCTAACTTCACTTTGCCTGGGCCTTCATCGATGCTGATCACACGCTCACCAGCACGGTCTTTGACCGTCACTGGGGTGATTTCTACAGCGAAAGCGCCGGATTCAGTCGCGGCCTTGGCACGCTCCACACTGGTCATGGCGAAATGGTCTTGTGCATCGCGGCTGAAGTTGTATTTGGCCGCACAGTCTTCGCCAAAGGTACCCATGGAGCGACCGGCTTCGTAAGCGTCTTCCAAACCATCCAACATCATGTGGTCGTAAATTTTGTCGTGGCCCATGCGGTAACCGCCACGGCCTTTCAAAATGAGGTAGGGCGCATTGGTCATGCTTTCCATGCCACCGGCAATCAACACCTCTTGGCTGCCCGCGGCGAGGATGTCATTCGCGAACATGGCAGCACGCATGCCCGAGCCGCACATCTTGGACAAGGTGACTGCACCGGCGCTTTTGGGCAAACCGCCTTTGAACGCCGCTTGCCGAGCAGGTGCTTGGCCTTGACCGGCCATCAAACAATTGCCAAACAGCACCTCGGTGATGGCGTCGGGTGAAATACCTGCACGTTGCACCGCAGCTTTGATGGCCATGCCACCCAGATCGTGGGCGGAAAGTGCTGAAAAATCGCCCTGAAAGCTGCCCATGGGGGTACGGGCGGCACTGACGATAACAATGGGATCTGACATGAAATGCTCCTGAATAGAAAACTAAAGAGATGCGCCTAATGCAGCGCGTTGGATTTGAAAACGTTTATCGGCCTCATACGGGAACACATCGTGTACATGGCCGTCGCTGATTTTTTCCTTGTGGCCTTGCCAAAAACTGGCGTCCAGCAAATCGGCGTGGTGCTTCATGAACACCTCGCGAATATTAGGGTTGCCCAGCAAAAAAGGGCCGAAGGTTTCGGGGAAGACATCGTGGGGGCCCACGTGATACCAAATTTCGCCCGACATTTCGTCTTCTTCGTTGCGTGGTGCAGGCACTCGGCGAAAGTTGCAATCGGTGATGTATTCGATTTCATCGTAGTCGTAAAACACCACTTTGCCGTGGCGGGTCACGCCAAAGTTTTTCCACAACATATCACCCGGAAAAATATTGGCCGCCACCAAATCTTTGATGGCGTTGCCATACTCCACCACCGCACGCTCCATCTGGCTTTTGGCTCGCACATCGTCCAAGCCTGCATCAAACGCCTCTTGCAAATAAATGTTCAAGGGAATCATGCGCCGCTCGATGTAGGCGTGTTTGATCACCACTTCTTCCAAGCCAGTGTCAGCGCGGCGGTTGATCTCAATTTGGCTGGGCGCGAATTTTTGAATTTCGGCAATCAACTCGTCTTCAAAACGCTCACGCGGAAACGCCACATTGCTGTACTCCAGGGTGTCGGCCATACGGCCCACACGGTCGTGTTGCTTCACCAGCAAATACTTGCCCTGAATTTGCTCACGCGAGGTGTCTTTTTGCGGCGGGTAAAAATCTTTGATGACCTTGAACACAAACGGAAACGAGGGTTGATCGAACACCAGCATGACCATACCTTTGATGCCAGGTGCAATGCGAAATTTGTCAGTGCTGTGGCGTTGGTGATAGAGCAAATCGCGGTAAAACAAAGTCTTGCCTTGCTTAGCCAAACCCAAAGCGTTGTAGATTTCTGCACGCGGTTTGCGCGGCATCATGCTGCGCAAAAACTGCACATAAGCCGAGGGCACATCCATGTCGACCATGAAGTAAGCCCGTGCAAAGCTAAACAAAATCAATAAGTCGTCTTCGCCAAACAAAGCAGCATCAATCACCAACTGGCCTTTGCCGTTGTGCAAAATCGGCAGGGCAAACGGAATCTCTTGAAAGCCATTGATGACCTTGCCCACCACATACGCACCCTTGTTGCGGTAAAACAAACTCGACAACACCTGCACCTGAAAGTTGGCTCGCAGCTTGGCTTGACCCAAACGCTGCTTCACATTGCGCAAAATATCGTCAGCGTCCCGCTCGAGGTTTTCAAACGGGCATTGCAAATCAAAGTGACGCACCATGCGCACAATCACTTCATGCAAATTGTTTTCTCTGGGGTACCACGCTTTGTAGGTGGGTTTGGCGTCGGGTTCAGAGTTTTCGATGTACTCGGTGCTGACAGCAGGACGCACAAAAATAAAGTCGTTCTGAAAATAACTGCGGTCTAGTATTTTGGTGGTGACCGAGTTGAAAAAGGTTTCTGCCAACTCAGGCTGGAAGTGGTCCACCAGCAAACCGATGTAATGCAACTTCACCTGCTGCCACACTTCGCTGGCCTGTTCTCCCGCTTTGTATTCTGTCGCTAAGCGAACAGAACACTCCTTCACCCGCAGATCGTAAAACTCAATACGCTCACGTTGCGCACGTTGCTGTCCGTGCCAATCTTGGATTTCATAGCGGTGTTTGGCCTGTGCAGACTCGCTGCGAAACAAACTGTAGTGGCGGTTAAAGCCGTCCATCATGGCTTGCGCGATGTCATAGGCCAAGGCGGAGTCGAGTCGCTGCGCGTTCATGGGTATGTCTTATTCGGCGATTTGTCTTGGGTAGCGCTTGAAGGCGTTGCGAAACACATCGACCACTTCTGCGGAGTGGCTCATGCTGACATGCAAGTCTTTCAGCAAGCCATCGCTCAAGCCGTAAATCAAACCATGCACTTGTATTTTTTGGCCCCGCGCCCATGCGTCTTGCATCACATTGGACAGCGCCACATTACCCACTTGCTCTAAGACATTCATTTCACACAGCACATCTTCCAGCTCAGCTTGCGGCAAATGGTTCAGGCGCTGACGATGGCGCAAACGCACATCTTGCACATGGCGCAACCAGTTATCGACCAAACCGATGCGGGTACCTCTGGCGGCGGCAATCACACCGCCACAGCCGTAATGCCCCACCACCATGATGTGCTCCACCCGTAAATGCTCAACAGCAAATTGAATCACCGACAAGGCATTCAAGTCGGAGGGAACCACCACGTTGGCCACATTGCGATGCACGAACACCTCGCCAGGGTCTAGGCCAACGATCTCGTTGGCAGGCACTCGGCTGTCGGAGCAGCCAATCCACAGGTATTTGGGCGACTGCTGTTGGGCCAGCTTTTGAAAAAACCCGGGCCGCTCTTTGGACATGCGGTCTGCCCATTCACGGTTATTGTCAAATAGATTGTTCAGGGCGTTAGTCATAGGCGGCGGTGTTCATTCATTGATGGCAACTTGAGGGGTGCGTTTGCTTTTGGCGATGTGTTTGTTCAGCAAAGTTTTGGCTTCGCGTTCGTGTTGCTTGACTTCATCCAGATTGGCTTGGATTTCTTCTAACTGAGACTCTAATTGTTGTCTGTGACTGGCTAACACTTCAACAAATTTTTCCAATTGCGGCGCGGTGTCTCTGGGGCTGTCATACATATCAATGATGTCTTTGGCCTGCGTCAAGGACAAACCCAAGCGCTTGGCCCGCAATGTGAGGCGAAGCCTGGCTCTTTCGCGAGCGCTGTACATGCGGTTACGTCCGCCTGGGCCTTGGCGCTCGGGGCGCAACAAGCCCATATCTTCGTAAAAACGAATGGCTCGGGTAGTCAGATCAAACTCTTTGGCCAGTTCGCGAATGGTGTAGAGGGTCGCCATGTAGACAGTTTACGTTTACGTAAACGTCAATTATGAAGCAAAATCCTCACAACATGAACGCTAGTGAAAAAGAACTTGACTACCCTTATGGGGAACATTTGCCACAACCTGGCGCGATCACCGAGGTTGCTGCTGGCGTTTATTGGCTTCGCATGGTTTTGCCCTTTGCACTGGACCAAATCAACCTGTGGTTGCTGCGCGATCACTATGAAGGGCGTGAGGGCTGGGCCATTGTGGACTGTTGTTTAGACCAAACCAGCTCCAGAGAACAATGGCAACACATTTTCGACAACAGCCTGGAGGGGTTGCCGGTGCTGCGGGTGTTTGTCACCCATTTGCACCCTGATCACTTGGGGCTTGCGCATTGGTTGTGTGATTATTGGAAAGTACCTTTGTGGATCAGCGCCACCGACTTTCACACTGCACACACTTTGATTCACCCCTCCAACACGCAAGACCGTGAACAAGCGGTGGCGTTCATGCAGTCGCACGGCATCACAGATACCGAGGTTTTGCACGCAGTCACACAACGCAATTTTCAGTTTGGCCACATGGTGCCCGCCCTGCCATCGCAATTTGTGCGTTTGTACGATGGCTTGTCAGTACGCATTGGTCTCCACCACTGGCAATGTATCAGCGGCTATGGACATACACCAGAACATATCGCTCTTTACTGCCAATCAATGAATGTGCTCATCAGTGGCGACATGGTCTTGCCACGCATTTCTACCAATATCAGCGTCTACCATTTAGAGCCTTTGGCCAACCCTTTGCATTTGTTTTTGGATTCTCTGAAAAAGTTTGACACTCTTCCTTCCGACTGCTTATGCCTGCCCTCACACGGCAAACCTTTCCGTGGACTGCACACACGAACTGGTCAACTGGCACATCACCATGAAGAGCGACTGCAAGAGTTGCGCGGGGCCTGCGCTCAGAATGCGATGAGTGCTGTTGAGGCCATGGCGGTGTTGTTCAAGCGAGAACTTGACGCTCACCAAACCACGTTCGCGTTGGGCGAGGCCCTCGCCCATTTGCATTGGCTGTGGTACCGAGGTGAGTTGGAGCGTGTGGCAGGCGACGTGGCTCGCTTCAAGCCCACTGAGGCAGCACTTCCTCATTGAGCGCATGGCGGCGCTGCTGGTAGTCAGGAACCAGTGAGCCCACTGTCTCCCAAAACTGCGGGCTGTGGTTCATCACTCGCAAATGACTGAGTTCGTGCACCACCACATAGTCAATCACATCCTGCTTGAAATGAATCAGTCGCCAATTCAGGCGAATACTGCCGTCTGCCGAGGCTGTACCCCAGCGCGAACTGGCATTGGACAGTGACAAGCGCTTCCACTGAACGCCCAACTGGGGTGCGAAATGGTCTAGGCGCTGCGTGAAATTGAGCTTGGCTTGCTGCATCAGCCAGGCTTGCACAGCGTCACGGATTTGTCCGGGTTGCGCATGAAGTGACAAGGCAATGTGCAAGCACTTGGGTGCTGCATCCTGGTGGCTGGTTGGCAATGATTGATGCTCGGGGTCTAAACGCACCACCCATTGTTCACCCAGAAAAGGCAATGTGGCACCGTTGCGCCATTCGATGATGGTGTGGCGCATTTGTTTTTGCCGCTCCTGCGACTCTTGCAGTTTGCGCAAAATCCAAGCGCTTTTTTCATGCAACACCGCTTCCACGCTGGCGACCGTCGCCCAGCGCGGCGCACGCACCTCTAAGCCATCTGCGCCCACCGACATGCCGATGGTTTTGCGTTTGACACGCTGAAACGCATAGGCAATGGTGGTTTCTTGCAACTGAATTTGCCGACTGGCCAATGGGTGCACAAATGCTGAGGCACTGAATGCTTTGGAAGCCACTGGCACAGTGCTGTGTTCTTCTTGGGAGATGTTTCCACCTAACCAATCGAGCGCAAGTTGAACAAATGCAGTCATGGCTTAGGCGGTGGTGTCTGCATAGGCTTCGGGGTCGAGGCGGTGCATTTCGCTCTCTATCCAATGCTCTACTTGCTGCATCATCTCTTCAGGTTGGCGCCCAGCACTCTCAATCATGGGGCCAATCGACACCGTCACAGTGCCAGGGTATTTGATCAAGGCCTTGCGTGGCCAACAGCGTGCTGAATTGACTGCGATGGGAATGACTGGCACACCCGTTTCAATCGCCAAACGTGTACCGCCTGCTTTGTAGGTGCCCGCTTGACCACGTTCTATGCGTGTCCCCTCGGGAAACATAATCACCCAAATGCCTCGCCCCAGTAAATCACGCCCTTGGGAGACGACTTTTTGAAACGCTTGGCTGCGCAATTTGCGGTCGATGTGAATCATGTCCAAGCGCCCTATGCCCCAACCGAAAAATGGGACATAAAGCAATTCTTTTTTGAACACATAGGCCAAATCACTGGGCATGATGACGGGCATCAAAAATGTTTCATAGGTGGACTGGTGCTTCACCAACAAGATGGCTGGTTGTCCAGCTGCGGGCAAATGCTCAAGGCCGCGAAGTTCATAGCGAATCCCCAAAATGTATTTCGCGCCACCAATGGCCAGCGACAAAAAAAACACAGCCATGCGGTACAAGCGGTGGCTGTTCACCTGCAAAGCAGCCGCGGTCAGCATGGCAAACGCCACCGGAATAACGGTGACCAACATCCACAGCATGTGCAGCAATGAGCGAAGCAAGGCCATCAAGACGACCCAGCCGAAGCGTAGTTTGAATTTTTCGCCACAGCATGTGCAAGCAACCAGTCGGCGAAGGCGGCCAAATCGGTGTGAATGCGTGTTTGCGAAGGGAATGTGTCTGGCAAGGCTTGTCCCACAAACTGTTCGCCCTTGCCGGTCAACACCAAATGTGGGATGCAACCGCTCGCCGAAGCGGCTTGTGCATCACGCAAGGAGTCGCCCACCGCATGAACTTCCTTGAGGTCAACACCAAAGCGGTCGCCAATTTGCTCGAACAACCCAGGAAGAGGTTTTCTGCACTGACAGTGTTCATCTGGCGTGTGGGGGCAGTAAAAAATCGCATCAACACGGCCACCCGCTTTGGCCAAGGCCTTGTTCATTTTGTCGTGCATTAGGTTCAATGTGGCGACATCAAACAAGCCTCGCCCCAAACCTGATTGGTTGGAAGCGATGACCACCCGCCATCCAGCATGGTTGAGTTTTGCAATGGCGTCGATCGCACCTGGCAGCGCCACCCATTCATCCGCTGACTTGATGTAGTCATCGCTGTCATGGTTGACCGTGCCGTCTCTGTCCAAAATCACCAGTGGGGTGTGCATGGTTTTGCCTTGTCAGTTTGCCAAGCGCGATAAATCAGCGACGCGGTTCATGCTGTCGTGGAGTTGGTTCAAAAGACCCAAACGATTTCGACGGATGTTGTCGTCGGGGTCATTGACCATGACATCGTTGAAAAATGCGTCGACTGGATCTCGCAGCGCGGCCAATGCCTTCAACGAATCAGTGTAATTTTTCTGTGCGTAAAAAGCATCGGCTTGCTTGACACTTTGCTCCATAGCCTGATGCAGATTTTTCTCTGCAGGCAGCGTAAGTTGAGCCGAGGAGAAATGGCCGGTGTCTTCTTTGGGTGCTTTTTTCAAAATATTGCCGATGCGTTTATTGGCAGCGGCCAAGGCCTCGGCTTGCGGCATGGCCGCGAAAGCCCTGACGGCCTCCATGCGGGCAGGCACATCGCCCAAACATTGGGGGTGCAAAGCGAGCACCGCGTCCACTTCAGATGCACTAAAGCCTTGGTCTTTCAGATTGACCGCGAAGCGATCCAGTATGAATTGGTAGAGCTCCGTCTTGGCTTTGTCCGCATCGATTGCACATTCTTTGGCCAAAATACCCAAACCGCTCTCTAGCAAATGGTCTAGACGCATTGTGTCAAAGGGGGAGCGCAGCAAGATGCGAATCACCCCCAAGGCTTGACGCCGCAAAGCGAAGGGGTCTTTGTCACCCGTTGGCAAATTACCAATGCCAAACATGCCGGTCAATGTCTCAAGCTTGTCAGCCAAAGCAAGCAAGCATCCCACATCGCTGCGCGGCAAACTGTCGCCGGCAAAGCGCGGTTTGTAATGGTCTTCAATAGCCTGAGCCACTTGCTGAGAGTGACCATCGTTCAAGGCGTAATAAGCGCCCATGGTGCCCTGCAACTCAGGAAATTCGCCCACCATATCGGTGAGCAAATCGGTTTTCGCCAATTGCGCGGCTGTCAAGGCATCGGCTTGATCTGCCGCTGTGCTTAAAACCGTTGAGAGTTGTTGTACCAATGCGCTGACTCGCAACATGCGTTGTTGTTGCGTTCCGAGTTGGTTGTGATAGACCACTTTGGCCAAGCGCTCAACTCTGGAAGCCAAGGTGTGTTGCCGGTCTTGGTTGAAAAAGAACTGTGCATCGGCAAGCCTGGGTCGCACCACTCTCTCGTTACCAGTGATGACAGCGCTGGGGTCCATTGGCGCGATGTTGCTGACCACCAAAAATTGATGGGTTAATGCGTCTTTGGCATTGAGGAGAGGAAAGTACTTTTGGTTGGCCTTCATGGTCAACACCAAGCACTCTGCTGGCACCTCTAAAAATGCCTTGTCAAACTGGCACAGCAAGACGTTGGGCTTTTCAACCAAGCCCGTCACTTCCATCAACAAGGCTTCGTCTTGGATAGGCTTTAAGCCTTCACCGGCTGCTATAGCCATTTGCAGTAACTGCTGCTGTATGAGTGCTTTTCGTTTGTCGAAGCTGGCAATCACCGCGCCTTGGTCCAGCAGGGTCTGTTCATACTGGTCGGCATGACTGATGTCCAAAGAAGCTGCTTTAGCTTCAAAACGGTGCCCCAGTGTTTTGCGCCCAGCGGTCAAGCCCAACGCTTTGACAGCAAGAACCTGCTCACCCCACAAAGCCACCAAATGGTGAACAGGGCGCACAAAGCTGACGCTGTCCCAGCCTGGCATGGCGCAGCCTTTATCAAGCTGGTAAGTCATGAGTTTCGGAATAGGCAAGTGACTGATGCTGTGGTCTAAGGCCACTTGCAAGCCATGCTCAACAGTGACCCCAGCTTGTGTTTGCGCCATAAACAAAGCCATGGCTTTGCCATCCATCTTTTGCTCTAACTTAGAAAGTTGCTGCGCATCCAATCCCAGAGCCTGCATTTTTTTCAGCAATGCAGGCATGGCATTGCCTTGTGCATCTAAGCCTACACTCACTGGCATCAACTTCAGCTGAATTTGCTTATCAGCGGCTTTGGCAGACACTTGGCTGATATGCACCGCCAAGCGCCTAGGCGTGGCAAAAGGCGTCATTTGTGAATCGCTGCTTAGCAAGCCTTGTTGCGATAGGCTGCTGAAAATACCCTGTGCAAAAGCATTCGATAAAGATGACAAGGCTTTGGGTGGTAATTCTTCGGCTTGCAACTCAATCAATAAATTTTGAATCATGTCAGGCGGCCGCTTCTGTAAGTTGAGTGACCCACTCTTTAGGTGCCATAGGGTAGCCAAGGGCTTCACGGCTGTTGACATAGCTTTGTGCAACATTGCGGGCTAAATTGCGTATGCGACCTATATAGGCGGCTCTTTCAGTGACGCTGATGGCACCGCGTGCATCGAGCAGGTTAAAAGTATGCGCTGCTTTCAAAACCTGCTCATAGGCTGGCAAGGCCAAGGTTTGCGTCATCAAATACAAAGCTTGCTTTTCATGTGCTGCGAATGCATCAAACAAAAAGGCTGCGTCGCTGTGCTCAAAGTTGTAGGCTGATTGTTCTTGCTCATTTTGCAAATAAACATCGCCGTAACTTAAGGTATCTGTCCATTTCAAGTTGTAAACATTGTCCACGCCTTGCAGATACATGGCCAAACGCTCCAAGCCATAAGTAATTTCGCCAGTGATGGGTTTGCAATCGACGCCGCCGACTTGTTGGAAGTATGTGAATTGCGTGACCTCCATGCCATTGAGCCACACCTCCCAGCCTAAGCCCCATGCGCCTAAGGTGGGGTTTTCCCAATCGTCTTCTACAAAACGGATGTCATTTGCCTTTAAATCAAAGCCCAGTGCTTCTAATGAACCCAAATACAACTCCAGAATATTCGAGGGTGCCGGCTTGAGCACCACTTGGTACTGGTAATAGTGTTGCAGTCGATTGGGGTTTTCTCCGTAGCGACCGTCCTTGGGACGCCGTGAGGGCTGAACATAAGCCGCTTTCCAAGGCTCAGGGCCAAGCGCACGCAAAAAAGTAGCGGTGTGAGAAGTTCCTGCACCCACTTCCATGTCCAAGGGTTGAAGCAAGGCACAGCCTTGCCGGTCCCAATAGTTTTGCAATTGCAGAATGATTTGTTGGAATGTCAGCATATTTTCTTCAAGTATTCTTGTATTTTAGTGACCCTGTGGTGCAGGCCTTGGCCTTTGTCCAACGACCGACAAACCCAGAATCACCGCTACGCAAAACAACCACATAGGCAGCAAGCCCCAGCGACCTGCCCATTGGGCGAACCAGGTCACACGTCCATCACTCGCTGGCACATTGCCCACCAATACGGTTTGTGTGTAGGGCTTGGCAACTGCGTGAATTTTTCCGCTGGCATCGATGATTGCTGTGCCGCCTGAGTTAGTCGCTCTAACGGTAGGACGGTTGAGTTCAATACTTCGCATACGTGCAATATGCAAATGCTGCGGAATCACCACCGTGTTTCCAAACCAAGCAATATTGCTCATGTTCACCAACAGCGATGGCATATTTTCCTTTTCCACCATAAATCTCTGCGCTAACTCCTCACCGAACAAATCTTCATAACAAATTTGGATGGCTATGTTTTGGCCGTTCCAGACAAAAGGTTCGGGCTTAAGAGGTCCTCGAATAAAGTCGGTGATGCCAAAATTGACCATCTGGTTAAACCACTGAAAGTACGTTGGAATGAATTCCCCAAATGGCACCAAATGCTGCTTGTTGTAAAGGTACTCTTGAGCGTTGGCTTGCAGTGCAATGGCTGAATTACCAAACCCTTTGTCCTTTTCGAATGTGGGAATCCCAACAATCAGTGCTTTTTGCCCTGCTGAAAAGTGCGTTCTGATTTTTTCCCAGTCTTCATTGGGTATATCTTGTCGAAGATAGGGAATGGCGGTTTCGGGCATGACCACCAAATCTGTTTCGGCTTGTATGGCCTGGTCGACATACCAATCTAGTGCTTGTTCTCTAAGCTTGGTGTATTTCAAGTCTTGCGGGATATTGCCTTGCAACAAACTCACACTGAAGTTTTTTTCATTTGAGCTAGTGTTGACTTGCCATGACACAGCCAGCAACAACAACACTGCCGTGGAAATTCCTAGATTTTTTGTAACTTTTTTGTCTTGCTTTAGTTTTGAAAGGCTGGAGGCAATGCATGCTGATATATAGGCAGCCAACCAACCGACGCCATACACACCGATCCATGGTGCAGTTGTTACCAATATGCTGTCAATGTGTGCATAGCCTATCGCTCCCCATGGAAAACCGGTAAAAAACTCGGCTCTTGCCAGTTCTGCAAGTGTCCAACAAGATGCAAAAATGCCTGCACTGATGTAGGTCTTGTGCGACTTTCTGAATTTGAAATACAGGCTTGCCGTAAAAGCGTAATAGATGGCCAATCCACTACACAACATAAGAATAGCAACAACGGTTAACGCTTTTGGCAACCCGCCAAAATGGTGAATAGATATGTACAACCACCAGACTGAGCCCCCAAGCCAACTTGTGGCAAACACCCAAGTTTGTATAAATTGCCGCTTGAGAGGTGTGTTGTTTTGCTGTGTACTTAAAAACCCGGCGAGAGCTGCTATTTGAAGCCAAGCATTTGGCTCGCCACTCCATGGGGATGCCAATGCAAAAGCTTGCAGCATGCCCAACAAAATAATCAGGCCATATTGGGTGAGTGAACTTAACAATTGATTTGCAACAAACTGTTCACAGCCTTAATCGAAACCACTTTACCGATCCGCCTTTGGCGTGCATGACTTCAAACCGCAATCCTGCAATGGTGATGGATTCTCCTTTTTGCGGAACATGGCCGATTTCATGGGCAATCAGGCCGCCTATGGTGTCGAAATCTTCTTCCATGTCTTGCAGCAAATTTGTATCAAATGCTTTGTTCAGTTCTTCAATCGAACAATTTCCAGCGATTCGGTAACTTTTGTCTGCCAATGTATAGATATCTGTGGAACTTGTTTCAGTGTCGAATTCGTCTTCGATTTCTCCCACAATTTCTTCCAGTACATCTTCTAGTGTCACCAACCCAGCGATTTTGCCGAACTCATCCACCACCAACGCAAGGTGGTTGCGACTTTTTTTAAATTCTCTTAGCAAATCAACCAAGCTTTTGGATTCGGGCACATACAGCGCATTGCGCAGCAAGCCTTTGATGTGGAAGTCGGGTGCTCTTTGCAGTTTCAGCAAGTCCTTGGAGTGCAGCACACCAATGATATTTTCTCTGTTTTCCTCAAAGACGGGATAACGCGAGTGACCAATATCAATTACCTGATGGAACAGCTCGTCACGCTCCATTTCGATATCAATCATGTCGATACGAGGACCTGCCACCATGATGTCAAGCGCACGCATTTCGCTGATACGCAACACGCCCTCCATCATTAATCGGCTTTCGGGGCCTATCAAGCTGTTTTTTTCTGCTTCAGACATGACTTCTAAGAGCATTGCCTTAGATTTAGGTCTGATTTGTAAAGCCCTAAAAATCTTATTACGCCATTTTTTTGCGCTGCTATGTTTAGTCTGATGTGTGTGAGATGGAGCGTCCACGTGTGTGCAGGCAAACAACCTGCTTTTGTTTCTACGCCTTAAGGATACTGTTTTTTAGGCTGTTTTATGTCTCTTTCGCTAATTTTTTCAGCTACAGTAAACCATGACTTCTTTTCTGCCTAAAGGTCTGCTTTTTTTTGAACGAGGCTGGCTTTCTTCTAACAGTATTTTGCTAGATGACGGTAAATCAGCTGTTTTGATTGATTCAGGTTATGTTACGCACTCCAAGCTTTTGTTGTCTCTACTTGGAACTCACCTCAAGTCCCGCTCATTGACGCATTTGGTGAACACTCATTTGCACAGTGACCATTGTGGAGGAAATTACGCTGTTCAGACTCAATTTCCGTCTGTTCAAACTCTCATTCCCTATGGTCTGTTTGACTCTGTTCGTCACTGGGACACTGATTTACTGTCATATGAAGATACAGGTCAACTTTGCCCAGAATTTATTGCTGATGTAGCTTTGCACCCTGGAGATGTTTATATTTGGTCAGGTTATGAGTGGGAGGTTCATTCGGCCCCAGGTCATGATCACGACGCTTTACTCTTTTTTAACCCTGAACACCGTATATTGATTTCTGCAGATGCTCTTTGGGGAAATGGTTTTGGCATTGTTTTCCCAGAAGTATTTGGTGGGCATGGATTTTCTGAAGTTGCAGCAACTTTGAAAGTTATTGAGGAGCTAAATCCACGGATTGTTTTGCCTGGACATGGCCCCATCATTCATGATGTTCCTGAATGTCTGGTCAGGGCTCACTCAAAGCTCAGTTATTTTGTTCAATCGCCACATATTCATGCTCTACATGCTGCAAAGGTCCTATTGAAATTCAAACTTCTTGAGTTACAGGCTGTGACTTTGTCAGACTTGAAAATATGGGCTGAGAACACGCCCTCACTTAGCCGAATTCATCAATCTTTTTTTAAGACAACGCCATTCCTAGACTGGTGTAGTGAGCTATTAGATGAGTTGATATATAAAAACGTTGCCGCCATTAGTAACGGTGTTATCCACAATAAATAATTACCATTAAAAAAACAAAAAGCCCAACTCATTCGAGTTGGGCTTTCTGAGGCTGTAATAGCCTGACGATGTCCTACTTTCACACGGGTATCCGCACTATCATCGGCGCTGACGCGTTTCACTGTCCTGTTCGGGATGGGAAGGAGTGGTACCACGTCGCTATGGTCATCAGGCATAACTTGTTCTCATCATGACAAAGTCACGACAAGGAATTCATAGAGCAAATCAGCTTTTGTATTTTGAATGCGTCACTTGGCATAACAACCTTGAACATTGCTGTATCAAAGTTATAGGGTCAAGCCGCACGAGCAATTAGTATCAGTTAGCTTAACGCATTACTGCGCTTCCACACCTGACCTATCAACGTCCTGGTCTTGAACGACTCTTTAGGGGGCTCAAGGCCCCGGCAGATCTCATCTTGAAACGAGT
>CAMCWS010000055.1 GCA_945882755.1 Bordetella parapertussis
TGGTCGGGGTGTTGCTCGAGGTACATGCGTGAAACAAAGGTTTCGTAGCCCCCCACGATGACCATGATGAGGAGGTTGGAGATCATGACCACGTCAATCAAGCCCAATATGACCAGCATGATGATGGCCTCGGTCAGCTTGGTAGGCACACCTTCGGTTTTGTACCCAATGCTGGTAACCAGTGCTTGCAAAGCGGTTTGGCTACCAAACACGGCCTCTAGCAAATGCACCAACTCTACCCAAAAGTGGTACACGTACACGCCTTGGGCAGCAATCAAACCCAAGTACAGCGGCAGTTGCAGCCAACGGGTGGCAAAAATGAAGCGAGACAGTGTGCTGGGCTGTTGGGGGGGTGAGGCTTGCATCGAGGTTCCTGGAGCTTGTGGGGCAAATTACCCATGGCGTTGATTCTAGGCAATGATGGTGTCAGGCTAAAACCCAAGCGTAAGTTTCAAGCCAGTCAGTGCCTTGTAAGAGCCTGCCGCGAAAGTTGCGCCCATTCGTTCAGAGCCGTTCAGCGGCCGCCCCACTTTTAGGAGACAAGCATGAGCCAGTTCGACCACATCATTCACCATCCCCCTGCATCGTTTGTCGAGCAAGCCACTGTGGCTGGCATGGACGCTTACCACGCATTGTGCAAACACGCCGAGGACGATTACACCGGTTTTTGGGCAACCCAAGCCAATCGTTTGCTCAGCTGGAACAAACCTTTTACCCAAACTTTGAATGACAGCCAAGCACCATTTTTCAAATGGTTTGAAGACGGCACCTTGAACGCCTCGTACAACTGCCTAGACCGCCATGTGGATAAGGGTTTGGGCGACAAGACAGCCATCATTTTTGAAGCCGATGGTGGCGAGGTCACCCGTGCCACTTATGCGCAACTGCTGGCGCGTACCTGCCAAATCGCCAATGCGATGAAGCAACTGGGCATCCAAAAAGGTGACCGCGTCATCATCTACATCTCCATGTCGATCGAGGGCGTCGCTGCCATGCAAGCTTGTGCTCGCATAGGGGCTACCCACTCCGTGGTGTTTGGCGGTTTCTCGGCGCAAAGCTTGCGGGATCGCATCGAAGACACCGGCGCCAAGATGGTCATCACGGCCGACCAACAGGTGCGTGGCGGCAAGCCGCTGCCATTGAAAGCCATCGTCGATGAAGCCCTGACCTTGGGCGACTGCGACAGCATTGAACATGTGTTGGTGGTCAAACGCACGGGTGCGGATGTGGCTATGCAAGCCGGTCGTGACATGTGGATGGCTGATGTTGCTGACAAGCAAGCCACATCCTGCGAACCCGAATGGGTCGAGGCCGAGCATCCACTGTTTTTGCTTTACACCTCGGGGTCTACAGGCAAGCCCAAGGGCGTACAGCACAGCACCGGCGGCTATTTGATGCACGCAGCACTCACCACCGAGTGGACCTTCGACTTGAAACCCCACGATGTGTTTTGGTGTACCGCCGACATCGGCTGGGTGACCGGTCACACCTACATCAGCTACGGCCCTTTGGCCTTGGGTGGTACGCAAATTGTGTTTGAAGGTGTGCCCACCTTCCCAGATGCCGGTCGTTTTTGGAAGATGATTCAAGACCATAAGGTCAGCATTTTTTACACCGCGCCTACTGCCATTCGCTCGCTCATCAAGGCGGCTGAAGGCACTGCCGCTGTTCACCCCGACCGTTACGACCTCAGCAGCTTGCGCTTGCTGGGCTCGGTGGGCGAGCCCATCAACCCTGCGGCTTGGGAGTGGTACTACCAGCACGTGGGCGGCGCACGTTGCCCCATCGTGGACACCTTTTGGCAAACCGAAACCGGCGGCCACATGATCACCCCGTTGCCCGGTGCCACACCCATGGTGCCTGGTTCTTGCACCTTGCCTTTCCCGGGCATTCAAGCTGCCATCGTGGACGAAACCGGCAAAGATGTGCCCCACGGACAAGCGGGTATTTTGGTGGTGAAAAAACCGTGGCCCTCGATGATTCGCACGATTTGGGGTGACCCCGAGCGCTTCAAGAAAAGCTACTACCCCGAAGATTTCCAAGGCAAATACTATTTGGCTGGAGACGGCGCGATTCGCGACGCCAAGACCGGCTACTTCACCATCACCGGCCGCATTGACGATGTGCTGAATGTGTCCGGCCACCGCATGGGCACCATGGAGATCGAATCCGCCTTGGTGAGTTGCACCGATTTGGTGGCCGAAGCCGCCGTGGTTGGCCGCCCCGACGACACCACGGGTGAGGCGATTTGCGCTTTTGTGGTGTTGAAGCGCTCACGCCCCACAGGGGACGAAGCCAAGCAGATTGCCAAAATTTTGCGCGACCACGTGGGCAAAGAAATTGGCCCCATCGCTAAGCCCAAAGACATTCGTTTTGGCGACAACCTGCCCAAGACTCGCTCAGGCAAGATCATGCGCCGCTTGCTGCGTTCTATCGCCAAGGGCGAGGCGATCACGCAAGACACCAGCACCTTAGAGAACCCCGCCATCTTGGCGCAGCTTGCCGACACCCACTGAACCTGTCATTGCGAGCGCTGCGTCATAGCGAGGAGCCGTCATTGCGAGCGAAGCGAAGCAATCTGTTAACAGTCGATCGCCGCAGGCTCGGCTGCCGACCTGCGACCCTCGCCTTTTCAGGTGCGAAATGTATCGCTCGCAGTTAAAGGTCTTGGCCCTGCCGACCTTAGTCAAGGCTAACTTCACTCAGACAAACAAGCTGCGTAAAGCCGCGTATTGCAGGTCGGCCGTAGCCGACGTTGTGCAAGCATGGAGGCGAGGCCGGGCCTGCGATGCGGGGCTTATATGACGGGGGGTTGCTTCGCTGCGCTCGCAATGACGTAGGTTGCTGCGCAATGACATAGGTTGCTGCGCTCGCAATGACGGCTTCTCGCAATGACGGCCAAACCGCTAGCTGAAGAGTGCGAGCAAATCGTCTTTTCGTATAGGTTTGAGCAAAACCTTGTCAAAGCCCGATGACTCCCACAGCAAGACCTCGTCGGGCATGGCGTGGGCGGTGTAAGCGACGATCTGTAGGTGCTGGTAGCGTTGATCGGCCCGCAACTGTTTGCACAGTTGCAAGCCGCTGACGCTGGGCATGGAGATATCGAGCAAGATCACATCGCAAGGGTTGTGCTGTAGCCATTCAAGCGCTTCTTCTGCCCCAACACATTCATTCACCGCATGGCCAAGGGGGCGCAAAAACAGGCCTGGCAATATTCGGTTGGTGGAGTTGTCATCAATCACCACAATATTCAAAGTAACGCTCATGTGGGCTTGTGACTTTCTGAGCGTATGGGCAAGTTAAAAAAGAACACGCTGCCTTCACCGGCTTTGGTGGAGTAATTGAGTGTGCCGCCCATAAGCTGTATCAAGTGGTGGCTCAGCACCAGCCCCAAGCCAGCACCTTCATTGGGGCGCAGCACAAAGGGGTTATCCGACTTTTGCTGGCGCTTGAAGATGCTCTCTTGCATTTCAGGGGAAATGCCTCTGCCGGTATCTTGCACAGAAAAAACCACCCATAAACCATTAGCGCTGGGGGTGACTGACAGTGTCACGCTGCCTTGGGGCCGGTTGTAATTCAAGGCATTGTCGACCAAGTTATTCAGCACTTGGCGGACCCGATAGGGGTCAGCGCGTAATTGCGAAGGCAGTTGCGGTGCCAAATACACATGCAAGCTGATTTTCAATTCATCCGCCCGTGCTTGGTGCAAAGCGCGTACTGACTCCACCATGTCGTTGATGTCAAAGTCAGATTGGGATAAATCGAGAGAACCTTCTTGGATTTTGCTCAGGTCCAGCAAGCCATTGACCAAATGAAGCATCTGCAAGCTGTTTTCCAAAATGATTTTGGAGGTGAACTGAATCATCGGTTCGCGGGTGCTGCTGTAAATGTATTCGGCGTATCCCATCACGCCATTCAAGGGGGTGCGTAAGTGATGGGACATGGACGCCAAAAAGTCGTTCACATGGTGCTTGCTAGAGCGGGCCTTGTGAATCTCCATTTGTTGCGACTGGCTGTGCTGCTTTTCTTGCAGATAGAAATAGCCCAACACCAGCAAAGCCGCAAAGAGAACCAGAGAAACAAGCCAAGGCGTTGTCATGGGGAGGCCATGGAAGGAAGATTATTTTTTAGGAAATATCAGGAATTCATTGCTGAGCATACGACTGAATTCTTGGGCATGCTCGTCTAGCGTGTTTAATAGCGCAGGTGTGGGCAAAATTTTCTTGGAACGCTTGTCGCTACTGTGGGTTTCGAACTCAATCAGGCCATCGTTTTCAAATTCTCGGATTTTGTAGCGCAAAGCGCGTTCGCTCAAATCTTTGTTGTAGTAGATGCCCTTTAAAAAAGCACTTGGTCCACCTCGGGTGTCTTGCAGCTGTTTGGCGATATTCAGGTACAGATAGCGCCCCGCTTGGGTGGTGGCCAAATCAAGGTGCTGGTTTTCCCACTCATGCAGCTGGCAAATGACCTGCAAAAGCTTGGCGCTCAAGTTTGGGTCTGTATCGTTTCTCATGGCAATGACTTTCTGGGAAAGGACGCGAATGCTAAAAGAAAGCTGATCAGAAAACTGATTTAATCTGACAATATTGCTAGCAATAGTTAAAGTAAGCTCTTAACTTCGACCCTAAACTAATTGATATAGATTGGGCAATAAAGCCGGTAACCCTTTAGCCGTAAGGCTCGAAGCGCCTGATTACCGGCACCGCAATCTGATAATTTTTTTCTCAATCTGTACAACTGGGCCTCTAAAGCCGACTTTTGAAGAGTTTGTTCGTCTTTGCCTAAAACGTCGTAGATTTGCCACAACTCAAGGGATTTGCTGTTGGCTCTGGCCAATGCCAGCAAGAGCTTGAATTCGGTGGGGGTGAGTTCTGCTTGGCCTTTGCTGCCCATGATGCTGGCGTTGGCCATATGGATTTCGATGGCCTCTGGCTCCCTGTTAAAACCCCCAGCAGTGGGTGCGCTTTTGCCAAGGCGGCGCGACAAGGCGTTGACCGCTGCCATGAGTTCATCAAACCCCACGGGTTTGGTGAGGTAGATGTCAGCACCGCATTCATAACCCGTCACTTTGTCAGCTTCATCGGTTTTTGCAGTCAAGATGATGATGCCCAGCGAAGGTTGAACCGCGTGCAGGCGTCGGGCCAAGGAAAACCCATCTTCCCCAGGCAAGTTGACATCGATGATGGCCAAGTCCACGTTGTGGTCTTGTGCCTCTTCGTCAAAGGCTTCAGCAGATTCAATGCCCTGCGCATGGTGACCAAACTTGCGCAGAACCTCTATCAAGCTTGTTTGCAGAGGAAGGTAGTCTTCGACTACCAAAATATTCATAGCTTGAAACACAGTACAAACCTGACTTCTTGGGGGGTCGATTCACATGTCACAGTAGCTTGCATCAATTCAGCCATCTTATGAACCAAATAAAGACCTAAGCCACTGCCCTGCATGTGCTGGGCATGTGCCGACCGGTAGTATTTGTTGAATACCTTGTGCGCTTCGGGAGCGCCTGCAGGCCCCACAGCATTGCTGACCACGACCTCAAGCCGCTGTGTGGGGTGGTTCAGAAAAGACACCGCCACCTTCACCGCTTCCTCAGGGGGGCTGTATTTCAAGGCGTTGTCGATGAGGTTGGTCAGTACGATATTGAGCAAAATCAGGTCGCAGTAGAGCAAGGGAACAGCTTCTTGGCGAAAAGACACCACTCTGGCGCCTTCAGGGTGAGCTTGGCAAATATTGGCGATCAAGTCCGGCACACCACACAACTCAGGCCTGAGCACAATGGCTTGGTGGTCAAGTTTGTCCATGAACACGCAGCGCTCCAGCAATGTCTGCATGTCTTTCAAAGAACGTGCTGCGCGTTTTGCAGGTTCCATGGCCACCGATGGGTCTGACAAGGTCAATTGCAACACTGCCATGGGGTTGCGCAGCTGGTGCTCCAGCATCAGCAACAAGCGGCTTTGTTCTTGCCTTAATTTTTCTGAGCGCTGGTGTTGAGCTTGAAGAAGTTGCTCTTTTTGTTGGATTTTTTGGGTGTTTTCCTCTTCTGTATTGAGCAAGGACTCTAGGTAGTGGTTGTTAAACACCATGGCGGTCAGCAGAAGTAAAACCCCTTGAAACATCAAGGTGTACGACATGAACAAATCGTCTTGAACCAAGGGCCTGGGCGCAAGCCACAAGGTATAGCCCACGCGCAAAAGGACGGCCGCGCCGTGCATCAGGGTGAACAGTTGGATCAGACCCAGCTGACTGAAGCGAAGCCGTGGGTCAAAGCGATGCATTTCCCATGAAAGCCAAGCAATACCCATGAGTTGAAAGACACCCACTAGCGTCACGCGGGCAGGGAAATGGACGGAGCCCATGGGCACCATAAATTCGAGCATCAAACTGAACAACACCAAGGCCAACAGGCTCCAGCCCACCAATTTGCGATCAATTGCATGGTGCCAACTGCGCACATTCAGCGGCAACAGAATGAATATCGAAGACCAGACCATATCGGCAGGTGTGGCAAAAGCCGGTGAGACCAGCAGGGACAGGCTGAACAACACGCCGTACAACATCAAAGCCAGCAAAGTGCCCAGCCAGTAAGCGCCACTCAGGCGCAGCATTCGGTTGCCCAAAGGGGGGACAAAAGTGGCGAGTAAACCCATGCAGATTGCTGTCGACAGCAAATACAGCGTTTCAAAGGGCAAGGAGTATTGGGTCAAAGAAAAAGCCTTGGCGGTGTCAAAAAGCTTGAGTAAGATGAATTAACTCATAAAGGAGATTATCCATGTTGAACCAAAACAGCTTTTTGTCTTTCGCCGCTCTGGCCTTGGCATGCAGTGTCGCCTTGGCCGCTGACCCAGCGGTAAAGAAGTCCGATTCCGGCATTTGCCATGAGAAAAGCTCTACCTCTTACGGCAACACCAAGAAATTCACGCCTTTTGCAACGGTAGACGAGTGTGTGAAGAGTGGCGGCAAATTGCCAGCAGGCCAAGCTGCAGCGGCAACTGCCCCAGCTTCGCCTGTGGTGAAAAAATCTGACAGCGGCATTTGTCACGACGCCAAAAGCCCCAGCTACGAGCGCACCAAGAAATTCACCGAGTTCAAAACCGTGGATGAATGTCTGAAAAGTGGCGGCAAGCTGCCCAAGTAATGGGCGATAACGCTTCAGCGAGCGTCGGGTAATTCGATCTTGACTTCCAGCACTTCAAGGTTGTCTTGGCGTTCCAAGTTGACCTTGATGTCGTCTGGATTGATATTGACGTATTTGGACAAAACCGCGATCAAATCGCGTTGCAAGTCGGGCAAATAGTCGGGTTGGTGGGCCGAGCGGCCAGAGCGCTCATGCGCCAAGATGATTTGTAAACGCTCTTTAGCAACGCTGGCGGTTTTTTTCTTTTCGCCAATCAGGAAAGACAAAAACGACATGGGCTTATCTCCGCCCAAACACGCGTTGCAGCAAACCGGGTTTGACGGCTTCGGTGAATCGCATGGGAACGTCTTTGCCTAAAAAGCGTTCGATGACGTCTTTGTAGGCCTCGGCTACATCGCTTTTTTCCAGCAACACCGCAGGCAAGCCTTGGTTAGAGGCTTGCAGGACGTCTTCAGATTCTGGGATGACGCCAAGCAAAGGGATGCGCAAAATGTCTTGGATGTCATCCAAAGACAGCATTTGGCCTTCCAACACGCGGTTGGGGTTGTAGCGGGTGATGAGCAAATGCTCTTTGATGGGCTCTTGGCCTTGAATCGCACGCAAGGTGCGGCTGCTGAGCATGCCCAAGATGCGGTCTGAGTCACGCACAGAGGACACCTCGGGGTTGGTCACCACCAAGGCTTCGTCGGCAAAGTACATGGCCATCATGGCACCGGTCTCGATCCCTGCAGGTGAGTCACACACAATGAAATCAAAACCCATGCCGGTGAGTTCTTGCAGTACACGCTCGACGCCTCCTTGGGTCAAAGCTTCTTTGTCGCGGGTTTGCGAGGCAGCCAGCACATACAAATTGTCGGAGTGTTTGTCCTTGATCAGTGCTTGGTTCAAGGTGGCTTCGCCATTGATGACGTTGACAAAGTCGTACACAACGCGGCGCTCGCAACCCATGATGAGGTCCAAATTACGCAAGCCCACATCGAAGTCGATCACCACTGTTTTTTGGCCACGCAAGGCCAAACCAGATGCAAAGCTGGCACTGGTGGTGGTCTTACCCACGCCGCCTTTGCCCGAGGTCACCACGACAATTTTCGTCATCTAAACAAATCCTTGATTGAATAAAAACACATGCTCTGACAGTTTTGTCAAAACAGTGAAGCCAAGAGTTTACAAGGCCAGCATCACCAACTTATCGCCAGCTAGCCAAACTTGGGCAGCTTTGCCGGCTACCTCTTTGGGAAGGGGGGCGTCGCTGGTGCGGTAAACCCCTGCAATCGACAGCAACTCTGCTTCCAAACTGTTAGCGAAAATACGCGCGGAGGTGTCGCCTTTGGCACCTGCAATGGCCTTACCTCTCAGGGGCGCATACACATGGATATGGCCATCAGCCATGATCTCAGCACCTGGGTTGACCATCCCCAGCATCACCAAGTCGCGCCCTTTTGCATACACATGCTGACCAGAGCGCAAAGGTTTGTCCACCACCATGGCGCTACCGCCACTGCTTACTTCCCGCACCACTTCACGAATCACTTCCACTTCTCGCACCACTTCATGTGTTGCAGGGTTTGGCGGCAAGGTGCGAGCCTCGGTGGTGAGGAACAGACCAGCCAAGATGGCAGCAGCCTCATGCGCGGCATTGTTGGGGCGCAAAGCCACAGGGTTCATGCGAAAGCTGCGCAAAAGTTGCACCAAAGCGGGCAGGTCAAGCGGTCCGGCTTGGTCGTCCAAGTGCTGCAAATCAACGAGAACTGGGTCGTTGTCGAAAAAATCGGGGGTGTCGCCCAAGCGTGTCTGTAAATCTTGCGCCACCACTTTGATATCGGCGCTTTTTAGTACAAACGACACCAAAGGCAAAGAAGCACTTTTGATTTCAAACGATAAGGAATTGGCGGGGGGGCGTGAGCTCATGCGCAATATATGTATAAAGACAGCACTTTACACGCTCAGCAAGAGCGCAGGGATAGAAACTGAATTCCTCGACAATGCCCCAGAGTAGACGCAGGAGAGTGCATGGAATCAACCATTTGGTTGCTGGTGGCGTATTTTGCAGTGCTGGCAGTGTCCTTGGTGTACCGCCGCCAAACGGTGCGTGGGCCTTGGTTGTTTTTGTTTCGCGCTTTTTTCCCGAATTGGCAGTTCTTTCACAAAGTCGGGCCGGTGCCGCATTTGTATGTGCGTTACCAAGGCGTGGCACAGCCATGGAGCGATTGGCAGTGGGTGTACCCCAGAAGGCAGCGCCAATTGCTGGATGTGTTCCACAACCCCCATGGCAATTTGCTGCTGGCGCAACAAAACTTGGTTGACCATTTGTCCAGCGACATCAAAGATTTGGGCGAGGGCGCGGATGCCAGCCCTTTGGTCAGCTATCAACTCGTGTGCCGCTTGGCCGCACAAGCAGCGCGTGAAAACATCTACCAAGGCCTATGCCAATTTGAACTGCGCCTAGAACGTCCTTCGCCACACGGCTTCAGCCAAAGTGACACGGTATTGCGCAGCCCTGAGATTCAGCTATGAACGGCGACACCTTGGTACGCTGTCTAGAGGTTTTGTGCGGTATCAGTTTGCTGATTCAAGTGGCCGAATATTTGCGCATCGCCCAAAGCAGCGACCCGTCAGGAATTTGGTCTTGGCCGGTTCAACGCGCCGATATACCCCCGCAACCTGCTTGGGTTGGGCGCTTTTTCGACGCTATGTTTTATCCCACCAGTTACCGTGTGCAATTGTGGGTACGGGGTTTGGCTGCTGTGGTTTTGCTGGTCCAAGGTGCCAGCTTAGGCCTGGCCTTGGTCTTGTTTGTGGGAACGCTTTTGCTGCTGGTGCGTTGGCGGGGTGCCTTCAATGGCGGCAGTGACTTCATGACCTTGGTGACCATCACAGGTATGTTGATCGCCCAAGTGGTGGCCTTGTGGGCGGACAAAGGTTTGGGTTGGGCGGTCGGTTTGTCCTATATCGCCATCCACACCTTGAGCTCCTATTTTGTTTCTGGCTGGATCAAACTGCTGCAACCCGAGTGGCGAAGTGGGCGAGCGCTCACCGTTTTTCTCAATGGTGGCATATATGGCCCCTTGTCGCCTGACAGTATTTTTCGTCGTCCTCAGGTGGCCATGCTCTGCAGCTGGGCATTCATTTTGTGGGAGGCGGTGTTCCCATTGACCTTACTCAACCCGCACAGTGCTTTGCTGTTCATGGTCATCGCCGCCGTGTTTCATTTTTTGGTTTTCTGGTTTTTTGGATTGAACCGCTTTTTTTGGGCTTGGCTGACGAATCTGACCGCTGTGTGGTTCTTTAGCGGCTGGGTCAGCCGGTTTTGGGGGTAAACACCCTTTATTTATGAATACTTTATAGTATATTTATAGGGTTTTAAGGCTTTTTTTTGCTTGGAGCGCTAAAGCTCAGGGCCTAGAATGGCGATCCTGTTTCTGGACAGGTACTCACAGGGACGATTTATGCAATTGATGTGGCTTTCAGGGCCCACTGGAAATGTCAGAACGATATCCATCACCTTTCGCACGGTGTTGATGTCATTCGCCGTGGCTGCGTTGTTTTTGCTCAGTGCGGGTTTCTTATTGCATTTTGTGGGATTCAAAATTGCGGTTGAGTACAACCCAGACCTTGCCCGCAGCATCGGTGGTGTCACCACTGAAGCCGAACAAAAGCGCATGGAGTCTGTCTACCGAGACCACTTGTCTCAGCTGCGCGAGTCCATGCACACCACAGTAAACGAAATTCGCCAACTCGAAACCATGAAAAACCGGTTCATGGAGATGGCCACCCCCTCTGTGGTGCGTGACAAACTCAACCGCAAAGACGACAACAAGGGCGGTCCGTTCATAGCGCCACGTCCTTTTTCGTCCTTTATTCGTCAGCCTTTGGGCATAGAGTTCGACCAAACTTTGCAAGAGTTTTTGCAAACCCAAGCTGCTGTGGCTGAGTTGAACACCCATTGGGAAAAGCAGCTGGAGTGGCTGCATTCTTTGCCAACCGCCATGCCGGTACGCGGCGACTTTCGCATCTCCAGTGGCTTTGGTATTCGAAATTACCCTTTCACCGGTGGCTTGGCCATGCATGAAGGTTTAGATTTCACCGCGCCCACGGGCACCTTGGTGGTTTCTACCGCTCAAGGCACGGTTACCCGATCTGGTTGGGACCCCGGCTATGGCAATGTCATCGAAGTTCATCACGCAGAAGGTTTCTCCACACGCTATGCCCACCTAAGCAAGCGCATTGCGCAAGTAGGCGATGTGGTTGAGCGTGGCGGCACTTTGGGAGAGGTTGGCAGCACAGGCCGTTCAACCGGTCCCCATTTGCATTACGAAGTATTTAACAAAGACAGGGTTATCAACCCTGCACAACTCCTGACTTCAGGATCGAGCTAACCCTACCCCTTACCGGAGCCTTCCATGTTTGAAAAACTGCGCGACAAGCCCTTGGCCAGTTCGCAAGAACGTTTTGAAACCCTTATTGGGCGTACCACCCAAATTTATGGCCGCTTGGTGTTGCTCGACAGTGTGCGTATCGATGGCAAGGTGGTGGGCAATATTGAAACCACCAAAGAACACAAAGTGACGGTGGCCATTGGGGCCAGCGGAGAGGTGTCTGGCGATGTGACCGCCCACCGTGTGATGGTGGCGGGTAAGGTGGAAGGCAATATTTACGCTTCTGAGCGCGTCGAATTTCACAAAGATTCAGTGGTTCATGGCGATATCTCTTATGGCTCCATTGCGGTGGAACACGGCGCACGTTTGCTGGGCTTGGTTATTCAAAACCCAGCGGGTGGCAATGCCAGTACCGAAGCCAGTACCGCCATTCGGCAGGCGCAAACCAATAAGTAAAGCGCTTTGTTGTCGCCCGATCACTTCGATCAGATGTACAACAATCGGGCACGAGTGCCCGATTTCGCTCACCTTTTAGCCCAATGGGCAGCAGATTCTGAAGCTGCACGCGCTTTATTGGATGGTTTAACCGATATTGCCTATGGTGCGGGTCCCAGCGAGACCCTCGATATTTTTCCGGCTGCTCAAGCCAATGCGCCTGTGTTGGTGTTTATCCATGGCGGCTATTGGCGTTCTTTGGACAAATCAGACCATTCCTTTGTAGCGCCTGCTTCTGTGAGCCAAGGCGTGTGTGTGGTGGTGCCTAATTACGCGCTTTGCCCAGCAGTGAGCATTTCTGACATCGTCATGCAAATGGTCAAGGCACTGGCTTGGGTTTGGCGCTGTATCGACCGATGGGGCGGTGACCCCTCGCGTATTCACTTGGCAGGGCACAGTGCCGGTGGGCATTTGGCCGCCATGATGATGGCTTGCCAATGGACGCGGTACCAGTCTGATTTACCGCCGGATTTGGTGAAAAGCGTGTTGTCGATTTCGGGTCTTTACGAGTTAGACGGCGTGATGCGTTCGCCCATGTTGCAGTCCTCCTTGCATCTGACCGAGTCTGAGGTGCTGCGCTGCAGCCCAGCTTGGATGCCGGCCCCAGCCTCAGGCAGTTTGATCAGTGTGGCGGGGGCGCTGGAGAGCGAAGCGTTCGTTCGCCATAACCACCTGATTCAAGAGGCATGGGGGCGTGAACGTGTGCCCTTGGTGGAAGATTTGCAAGGCTTGCATCATTTCAGCATCGTCAATGAATTGGCCAAGCCTGGCTCGCATTTGCATGGCTTGTTGATGCAGCAACTTCGCGCCTGACCTACGTTATTGCAAGCAGCTGTCATTGCGAGCGAAGCGAAGCAATCTTCCGTCTTTGCGAAGCCTTGCCGTCATTGCGAAGCCCGTAGGGCTGAAGCAATCCCTGCCTCGGCGCATGTCGCAGGCTCGGCCTCGCCTCCATGCTTACACAACGTCGGCTACGGCCGACCTGCAACACACGCCGACCCAGGTTGATGCTCCATCTCGCTCCAATCAAGCTGTCTAGCTTTGCAATTAGCTGTCATTGCGAGGAGCCGTCATTGCGAGAAGCCGTCATTGCGAGCGAAGCGAAGCAATCCCTCTGTTTGCTTTGTTTGTTTGCTTCGTCGCTAGGCTCCTCGCAATGACGAAAGGCTGCAATGACGACCGGCAGCTTTGACGGGAGATTGCTTCGCTTCGCTCGCAATGACGGTAAATCAGCGCGGTAGTTTGACCAAACCCGCTGCCAAGGCGGTGCCTGTCAAGATCATGGCGGCGCACAGAATCACCCAAGTCGTGATGACCTCGTTCAAGAAAACGATGCCGATGATGTTGGCAAACAATGGGATCAAATACGTTACTGTCATGGTGCGAGAAGCCCCCACTTTGGCGATCAAGCGGAAATACAGTACATAGGCCAGACCGGTACACACCACACCAATCATCAGCAAGCTCCACCAAGCACTGTCGCTGGGCCACTGCTCAGGCCAAAACCAAATGCCTGGCAAAGCCAGCACCAAGCTCGCTCCCAGTTGGCTACCTGCAGCGATGGTCATGGTGGGCACATCGCTCAAAAACCGTTGCGAGTAGTGGGTGCTCAAGCCGTAACAGGTGGTGGCCAGCAAGCAAGCCAGTACCGCCCAGCCTGAACCGCCCGTTTTGAAAGAAACGCCGCCTGGCATGGTCAAGGCCAACAGGGCCGCCCCCGCAAAGCCCAGAAGCAAGCCCACGCCACGAGAATTTCCCGGGTGTTGCTTGAACCAAACCCAAGCGATCAATGCACCAAACAGTGGCGTGGTGGAATTCAGTATGGAAGACAAGCCCGTGGTGATTGACATCACCGCATAGGCAGAACAAATAAATGGGATGCCCGAGTTCACCACGCCCAAAGGCAAAACACGTTTCCAATGCAGGCCAAGGCTATGGACTTGGCCCTGCCACAGCAAAAAAGGGAGCAAGGTCAACCACGCCACACTGACCCTTAGCCACGCCGTGGACCAG